>JBCBGJ010000099.1:0-8107 GCA_038526925.1 Pseudomonadota bacterium | reverse complement strand
GCGATGACCTCCTGCATCTGACCGTAAGACGTCCCTTCAGAGTTCGCAAAGGCCGCAATTTGAAGGGCGAGCGCCCATTGCTCTGAGCCCAGCGCGAGGCCTTCTTGCTGTAAGATCGCTTCATCCCGCGCACCTGGACGGGGGTGGCGCTGCGCTGTGTCTTGACCTTGTTTCATCGCTGAAAGCACCGTCACCATCCAATCCATCGCCCAATCATATTGAGGGCTTTCATACGGAAATTCCGACAGCAAGGATGGAACAAGTTCGTCTTCGTTTTGCATTAGGAAGGCAGCTATAGTTGAGCCTTCACACCAGGAGCTTTGATTGGATTTTAGCTGACCAAGCCCGTCCGAGAACCCAGCAATGATGGCTTGATAGTTCCCACTGCTTGTGGAGCGTAGGGATATGGCTTGCGCCCCAAACTGACTGAACAGCGCTTCTAAAACGAGTTGCGCGAGCGCATCCTCGGTTGTTCCCCCCGCGATCGCCTGCTTGGCTGTTACGTCAAGGGTGACGTAAGTCGTTGGCGCGACGGACCGGAGGGCCTCAACAGCCCCGCGCGTTCCCGTATCATCTAAAACTTCCAGCAATCCCGTCGAGACTGGGGGATACAACACCATCTCCTGACGCTTGGAATCAGGTCCCAGCAAGAACACGCCCACGAGGCCCAATGTGACAAGCACGAAGCTTATCAAGCCAAGCTTGAGACCAGTTTGCGGGCGCGATTCTGTCACGGGGTGGCGCTAAAGCTGTACAACATTTGGCGGCGGCTCGGAAACGAAGAGGCTGGCCACCAGATCTGCGCGGCAATCCTGCGTCATACGCTGGTTTACATAGCCTTTGTCCGTAATCTCACCTTTGTCGATGCTTGGTGGCTCAGTCATGACCAAGAAGCGTTTGATCCGCCGTGACGATCCGGGCTCAGCCGCATTAAAGGCCGCGACCTTGGCCGCCAGGTCTTTATTATACGTCATGAAGGCCGCCATTTGGTCGCCTCCCGCATTTTTCACATAGTCCTCAAACGCAACTAGCGATGGCCAGAACATCGCGCCGATAAAGTTCTTATCCTGTCCGCAAATCACGGCGTCGAAGACGAGCGGCGAACAAGCGGCGACCAGGTCGGGGCGTAGGACACCAACGCTGACCCATGTCCCGGACGAGAGTTTAAAGTCTTCTCCAACCCGGCCATCAAAAATGATCCCCTGATTGGGGTCATCCTCATCGACAAATTTCGCGGCGTCGCCGAGGCGATAATAGCCTTCTTCATCGAAGACTTCGGCATTCTTCTCTGGCAGATTGTGATAGCCCGGCATCACGGTCTCGCCTTTAACGCGGACCTCGAGCTTGCCCATGGTTGGCACCAATTTCAACGTGAGACCTGGCAGCGGCAATCCAATCAAGCCAACTCGCTCCACTTCCCAATGCACAACAGTAATGCCTTGGGTTTCGGTCGCGCCATACATGGTGATGATCGGGATACGCC
This sequence comes from Pseudomonadota bacterium, assembly GCA_038526925.1. Classification (GTDB taxonomy): domain Bacteria; phylum Pseudomonadota; class Alphaproteobacteria; order Caulobacterales; family Hyphomonadaceae; genus Henriciella. The sequence goes on along the minus strand of JBCBGJ010000099.1, from coordinate 6,624 downwards.
GACCGGTCGCTTTGATCGCAAGGTTCTGGATCCGGTCATAAAGGTCATCGGACAAAGTCGCGCCGCCATATCCAATTGAGCGCATATTCTCAAAGAAGGCAGCGAGCAACGCATCATCTTCTTCCATGGCTTCGGCCAACATGGCGAGCGCGATGGGCGCGGTTCCGAACGTAGAGGGCTTACAGTCGAGCACATTGCGAATGGTTTCGCCAAACAAAGCCGGTGTTGGCTTGCCGCCGTCAATCCAGAACGTGGCGCCGGTCCAAAGCGCGCCATTGAAGTTCACATTCGAGCCAGAGATGTGGTTCCAAGGCAGCCAGTCGAGTACATTGTCTGGCTGGTCGGGGTCATATTCAGGGTCGCGCGCATCATCCCGCAAGCCCTCAACACCGCCAATCATGGAGCACATCGCGCCTTGTGTGGTCGGCACCGGCTTCGGCATGCCGGTCGAGCCAGAGGTGAATAGGAATTTGCCGATTGTATCATCGTTCAAAGTCTCTAGCGCTGCGTCTACGGCGGGCGTTACCTGTGTGTCGAGCAGGCCGTGATAGGATACCGCGCCGTTCGCGCCATCTGCTGTGATAATTGTGCAGCCATGATCGCCAAGCGCAGAAATCGCCGGCTCGAACGGCGGTAGCTGCGCCGCAAAAATGACCTTTGGCGCAACCGCCTGGAAACAGTGCTTAAGCTTGGCAAAGTCAGTCGACATTAGAGAGTATGGAACCGAGATCGGCGCTGCAGGCGCACCAATCGTCATCGCCGCCATCATGACCAGGGCGGTTTCGATTGAGTTGCCGGACAGAAGCATGACCGGCGCATCTGGCCCAGCCCCCTGATCTAGGAAGGCCTGAGCAAGGGCCCGTGATCGCTTCAACCCCTCACCATAGGTAATGGACTCCCACTGATCCGTCTCAGGATTGCGCTGTTTCAACCACTCCCGGTCCGGATGTATTTCAGCACGGGTTGCCAGGGCATGCGGGATGGAGCGTGGACGGTCTCCGGGCGCATGGCGTTGCTTGAGATAAACGGTGCCATCAGGTTTTCGCACGCAGTCGATGTCGGGCTGTTTCTGCGCAAGCGGGCGGAAAGGCGGCAGGCTAGCTGCGTCTGGCATGGTCGTTTCCTCGGATCATTATGGGTTTACACTATCCTAGCGCGCTGACCGCTACCGCCAAGCAAAATCGGGTGAGTTGACAAATTCGTCAGATAGAGTACTTTGTATTTCAAAGTTATTGGAGTTTATTCGATGAACCAAACCACTCTGCAAGATGATCTCGCCTATGTGCGCGACCTCGCCGAAGCCGGACAACAGGCCCCATTGCTCGGCGGCCGGTTTCTGACCTTTTGGGGCGTGCTGACCAGCGTCGCTTATTTTCTTCATTATTCGATTGCTGCAAACCTATTTGGGTGGCCCCCTAGCGCCTATGCTTGGGTTTGGGGCACGTTTATTCTGGTTGGGATCGTCGGTCAGGCGGCGCTCGGCTATTCCATCCGCAATAAACCGGGCGGTAACTCTGTGGGAAATCGGTCTGAAGGAACGGTTTGGATGGCGGGCGGCTTTGCCGTGTTTGCTTATTTCGGGACCGTGATCGTCAAATCGCTCGTCACGGGTACCCCTGCCCCAGGATTTGAAGCATCTCTGCCGCTGGTTTTCGCGATATACGGGACAGGACTCATCACGTCTGGAATCATGGGCAATCAAAAGACTTTGACTTATGCGGGCTTCGGCGCCTTGGCGATGCTGGCATTGGCGATTTGGTTCGATGGCACAGCCTTTTCTTGGGCCGTTGCTTCGCTCGCGACGTTCCTCACAATGTTTGTTCCCGGCCTGATCCTAATGCGCCAAGAACCACAAAATGTGGTTTAGGAAAGGCACGAAAAGATGTCTGAACAGACCAACCCTTTTGACCACGCTCAGATTGATGACGTGATCCATGGCCGCCTGAGGCTTGGCATCATGGCCTATCTCTCAACCGTGAGCCCAGCCATCTTCGGAGAGCTGAAGGAGAAAGTTGGCGCCACAGATGGCAATCTCTCAACCCATCTCAGAAAACTTGAAGATGCCGGTTATGTTCGCCAGGAGAAACGCTTTGTCGGGCGGCGGCCGCAAACCCGGGTCTTTCTGACAGAGGATGGGCGAAAGGCCTGGCTCGTCTGGATTGACCAGATGCAGGGCCTGATGCGCGCCGCAGAATAGCTGAACGCAATCTGAAAATCTCTCTCCCAGCGCGTTCAGATTGCCTGTCCTAAAGGTCTCTTCAAGACTGATTAAAGGACCGCTCAAAATGACACGTGCTCTCAAAGCCCTGGCGCTCGCAACAACTGTTTGCCTCGCTTCAACCCTCCCTGCTGCCGCCAACAATTATGGCCATCGCGGCGGCGGGGCTGATGAGGCGGTGATCTTCAAACATCCTGACTTTCGCGGCTCAGCGATCGTTGTTGATGGACCCGTCTACAATCTGAAGAATTTAGGCTTTAACGATACGGTCTCCTCAATTGAGGTCAGAGGCGCATGGGAAATCTGCGTGGACCCAGACTTTCGCGGCCGCTGTGTTGTGATTGATCGTCCGGAGGGTCATCTCAGCTCTATTCGGATGAATGACAACATTACATCGTTACGTCCGCTCAATGGCTCACCGCGCCGCATCAATAGCCGGCGCGACGATCGTTATGACGGAAATAGAAACCGGGGCCATCGCGGCCATGGCAACTACCAAAGCCACAACCAAGGCATTGAAGGACGACGCTCTGTCTTTTTCCCGCGCCCACGCGACGCCTATGGCGATCGTATTCCGGTCGGTCGCGGCAATGCCAACCAGTTCTGCCGTGAGATGGGACTTGGAAAAGTGGTCTATGCCGATCGCGGACGCCGTAACCTGACCGATGTGCTCTGCTCGAAATAGGGGCCCTCTCCCCCTCGGCTGAGCCTGCTCAGGCCCGTAACCCTCCCAACCCCTCAAATGGGTCGTGCTCAGCCACCAGATGCCCCGGAGCGATTTCGATCAGCTTCGGGGCATACTGTTGCGCGTCTGGATCATCAATGATCTCAGATTTGAGGAAGCGCAGCGGTGCTCGGCTATCAAGCGGGCTCGGCAAATCGCCTTGCAGTTTCACGCGTTCCCGCGCGCGCTCCATCTTCGGATCCGGGTTAGGGACCGCCGAGATCAGCGCCTTGGTATAAGGATGGCGCGCGTCTTCATAAATTTCTTCGCGGCCCGCCAGCTCGACGACTTTCCCCAAATAGAGGACCATCACACGGTGAGAAATTTCGCGCACCACAGACAGGTCGTGCGAGATGAAAATCATCGCCAGACCGAACTCTTTTTGAAGCTCGATCAGAAGATCAACGACCTGCGCTTGGACCGACACATCAAGCGCCGACACCGCCTCATCGCAAACCACCAGTTTCGGATCCAAGATCATCGCGCGAGCAATCCCGACGCGCTGGTTCTGACCGCCGGAGAGCTCATGAGGGTAGCGATTGATCAAGGCGGGATCCAAGCCAACGCGCGGCATGATTTCTCGCACTTTCGCTTCGCGGGCCGCTTTGTCGAGATCTGGCGAATGCACGGTGAGAGGCTCGCCAATCGACATGCCAATCGTCATGCGCGGGTCCAAGCTCGCCATTGGGTCCTGGAAAACGATCTGAAGATCATCGCGCAGGGCGTTCATTGTTTTGCGATCAGCACCAGAAATATCCCGGCCCATCCAAGCAATCGTACCCGCCGTTTGAGGGACCAGTTTCAGGACGGCGCGAGCGAGCGTTGATTTCCCGCAGCCGCTTTCACCAACAACGCCAAGGGTTTCGCCAGGTTTCAAACTGAAGCTCACTCCATCAACGGCTTTCAGGGGCTTCGTCTTCCCGAACAGGCCGCCGCCAATATTAATTGGGAAGTGAACCTTCAGGTCTTCCGCTTTCAGTATGGGCTCTATATCAGCGGCCGGTGCCGGGCCTAAAGTAGGTCGCCCGGGGCGGTTCGGCTGATCGATCCGCGGGACCGCATCGAGCAGCATTTTCGTATATTCATGCTGCGGATTGTAGAAAATATCGTCAATCGATCCGGTCTCAACAATCTCGCCGCGGCGCATAACGACAACCCGGTCACACATCCGCGCGACGACGCCCATATCATGCGTGATCAGGGCAATACCGGTTCCAGTGTCGCGCTTCAGATCATCCATCAGGTCGAGCACTTGCGCCTGCACCGTCACGTCGAGCGCGGTTGTCGGCTCATCCGCCAAGAGAAGCTTCGGGCCGCACAGCATGGCAATCGCGACCATAACGCGCTGGCGCATTCCGCCAGAAAGCTCGTGCGGGAATTGGTCCATGCGGCGGCGCGCTTCAGGGATGCGGACATGTTCCAGCCAATCGACACAGACTTTGTTGGCCTCTTCGCCTTTCAGACCTTTGTGGAGCTTCAGCACTTCGCGCATTTGCGCGCCCACCGTCATGTGGGGGGTTAGGCTGGTGAGCGGGTTTTGGAAGATCATCGACATCCGATCGCCGCGAATATCGCGCAGCGTCTTGGTATCGGCCGTGAGCATATCGGTGCCTTCGAACACGACTGAACCAGTGGCGGTGCCATTATCAGCGAGCAGCCCCATCGCCGCGAGGACGGTTTGGCTTTTCCCTGAACCAGATTCACCAACAATCCCTAGGCACTCTCCGGCGGAGACTTCGAGGTCGATGCCTTTCACAGCCCTTACGGCGCCGTCCGGTGTATCAAACTCAACTTTTAGGTCTCGAACCGTCAGAATAGGAGATGTCACGCAGGGCCCGCCTTTACTCTAAATCTATTCGCAAAGGGCGGCATGGCCTGCGAATTGTCAAGAATGCAGATCAGTACACTTGAAATCGAAACTACCTATCATTAGGTAGGCTTGCATGGACACACGAACCGCCCTTCTCGACAGCGCCGAGCGCGCCGCCCGCCAACGCGGTTTTGATGCCTTTTCTTATGCCGATCTCGCCCGCGATGTTGGCATAAGAAAAGCCAGCATCCACCATCATTTCCCGGTGAAAGCCGACCTCGCTTTTGGCCTGATCGAGCGCTATGCCGCCCAATTTGCGGAAGCGCTGTCAGGGATCGACACAGAGTATAAGACCGGCGCCGAGAAATTGCGCGCCTATCATCAAACTTATCGCGACGCGCTGGCGGATGGTTCCCAGATCTGCCTTTGCGTCTCGATGAGCGCGGGGCGCGATAGCTTCTCCGAGCCCGTCTTGGAACAGCTCAACTTGTTCCATGAGAGCAGCACCGCCTGGCTCGCCAATGTCATCCAGCAAGGCATTTCGGATGGATCCGTCTCAGGGTTTTCGGCGCCTGAAACAGATGCGCCCGCAATCCTTGCCCTGATGGAGGGCGCGCAGCTCATGGCACGCGCTTCAAGCAGCCTCACCCCCTTCGATAAAGCCACGCAGGCTTTTCTCGAGAAGCTCACTTAAAAAATTTCCCCCAACACCCTTCCAACTAGTAGGTAGTATTATGACTTTCGAAAATAAAACTGTGATCGTAAGCGGCGGCGGATCTGGCATCGGATTGCAAGTCGCAAAGCAATTTTTTGACAAGGGCGCCAATGTCGTCATCAACGGCCGAAACAGCGACAAGCTCTATGATGCTGCGCGGTCGATCGACGCGAGCGAGACCAGAGTTATCGCGCATGCCGGTGACATATCTAGCCCCGCAACCGCGAAGGCGCTGGTTGCTAAGGCGACGCAAGTCTTTGGCGGTGTTGATATCTTGATCAACAATGCCGGGATATTCGCGCCAAAGCCCTTCTTGGACCAAACCGAAGAAGAGTACGATCAGTTTGTGGACATCATCCTGAAAGGAAAATTCTTCCTGGCCCAAGAAGCCGCGAAAGCGATGCAAGCGCGCGGCGGCGGCGCGATTGTGCAGACCGGGTCGCTCTGGGCGCTGCAAGCGATTGGCGCAACACCGTCCGCAGCCTACTCAGCGGCAAATGCGGGCGTCCATCAATTGGTCAAGAATCTCGCGATTGAGCTCGCCGATAGCAATATACGCATCAACGCCGTGGCCCCTGCGGTTGTTGAAACGCCTGTCTACAATACATTCATGACCGATGAGCAGGTCGCTGAAACACTGCCCGGATTCAACGCGTTCCACCCTTTGGGCCGCAATGGACAGCCAAAGGATGTCGCGGATGCGATCTTGTTTTTAGCCTCGCCAGAGGCCAGCTGGATCACGGGAACTGTGCTACCCGTCGATGGCGGCGTCACCGCAGGTCGGATATAGGAGACCCTCATGAGACTGAATGCAGACTTTAATGAGCGTGTCGTTTTGCGACCCGAAGACCGAAACTGGGTGGCGTCTCCTATGGCAGGCGTAGACCGACAAATGCTCGATCGGATTGGCGAAGAGGTGGCCCGCGCGACGTCGATCGTACGTTACGCCCCGCAATCCTATTTCAGCGAGCACACGCATGGTGGCGGCGAAGAGTTTATCGTGTTGGAAGGCGTGTTCTCTGACGAGCATGGCGACTATCCACCCGGCACCTATGTCCGCAATCCGATCGGGTCGAAGCACACCCCGCACTCAGAGCATGGCTGTACGATTTTCGTGAAACTGCACCAGTTTGACGAAGCCGATACCGAGCAGAAGG
>JBCBGJ010000098.1:0-8173 GCA_038526925.1 Pseudomonadota bacterium | reverse complement strand
CTTCACAAGCCCTCGCGCAAAGGCGAGACCAAGCCCGCCATTACCGCCAGTGACAATGGCCACGTGCCCCGTCAAATCAAACATGCTCATCTATTCCATTCCATTTCCTGAGAAGTTCTTGGCAGAAATCACTGCATCCGCTGGCGCTTTTTGAAGACCGATAAGGTTGCCATCTGGATCGCGGCCAAAAACAATTTCGCCGCCATCCATTTGCTCAGGATCGGTTTCGATCGTGCCTCCTGAGGTGATGAATTTTTCCTGCGCTGCAGCTAAATCGTCCACATCGAATACAATCATGTTGTAGCCGACCGCATCCAAAGCGCGGGGTTGAGACGGCAGCTGTGTGGGGTGGCTCGCATACTGGAATATCTCGAGCTCGAGGTTTCTCACTTGGAACCAAGCCATCCGAACTTTCGCCCCTTCAAGACCTGACACACCCGCCATTGCTTCATTCCCAATGCCGTTTTTGCCACCAACGCGCCGCGGCTTTGGCTCATCCAACAAGGCAGAGTAGAAGGCGACAATGCGATCAATATCCGGCGTTGAAAGAGATACGTGTCGAATACGGTATTTGTTCTTTGGCGGTTCCGGCAGATCGAGCTTTGCAACGTCGACATGCTCAATCTCGACCACTGCACCATCTAGATCTTCGACATAGCCATAATAAACCGGATTGCGCGGGTTGATTTGCAATAGATCCGGATCGCCAATCGCGACAGCGCCCTGTTCTAGGAAATCCTCATAAGCGCCTGTCGCATGATCAACTTGATAACACATGTGAGCAATACCTGGCCCTTGCACGGGGACCGGTTCCGTTGCTGATAGAGTGGAGCTGTCGGCAAATTGCATCAATCGAATTTGAGCGTTGACTGATCTCAGCATACGCGTCTGAACAACAACGCCGGAACGCTGCGCTAGCGTGTCGAACGCCTGAATATCAGCGAGTTCGCGATCCTCGACCGGCTCAAGCTCAGCAGCGCGATAAAACTCTGTCGCGCGGTCCAGGTCAGCCACCGATGTGCCGACATAGCTTACACCTTTTATAACCGATTCCGGATTCAAATGTTTTGGTTCAGCGTTGCCGCAAGCGGTCAACAGCAAGCCGCAAATGGCGCCAGTTAGAACGCGCATAGCCTTCTCCTCCCATGCTGCAATTCCAAGCCAATGCGAGGCTTAGAATGCTCTCTCTTATCTTGCTTGCGACCGCCCCATCCACTCGACCTTACCAGGTCGAATGGGTGTTTCTGTGCGGCCACACTCCACCCTGTTTTATAGACCTTGAGGCGATTAACAAGAGTTTTATCTTGTTTTTTGAACAAGTTCAAGTTTTATAAGTGACCTAAGAGTCCACTAAGGGCCGAGTTCAGATTCTAGGGAGGAACCAAAGTCATGAACACCAATCGTCCATCTTTCGCTCAAAAGGCGCTAAAAGCCGGGATCAGTTTAACGATCTTGTCCAGCGCCATGTGGCAAGCCCATGCACAAGATCAGGAAGACGCAGAGGCGCGAACCCTCGACACCGTTATTGTCTCCTCCACGAAGCGAGAACAGACGCTGCAAGATACTCCCATCGCTGTTTCAGTGGTGAGTGCGGAAGACCTGCAAAAGGCTGAGATCATTGATATTGTTGATCTTCAATCCGTGGTGCCGTCACTCCAAGTCAGCCAAGCCACATCAACCATTCAAACTGCGTTTTCGATTCGAGGCTTCGGAAGCGCATCGAACAATGCGGGCATTGAGCCCTCCGTAGGCGTGTTCGTGGATGGCGTTTATAGATCTCGGCCTTCGTCCGCTGTTTCTGATCTTTTGAATGTCAGCCGGGTGGAAGTGCTACGCGGCCCACAATCTACTTTGTTCGGGAAAAATGCCTCTGTTGGGGTTGTTTCAATCGTGACCCGCGAGCCGGAGTTTGAAACCGGCGGTTCGGCGGCGCTCACTTACGCCAACAATAATACCTTGCGCTTGGTCGGCGATGTGACCGGCCCGATCAGCGATAAGGTCGCGTTTCGACTCTCCGCCTCCTACAACAAAGGCGATGGTTATGCCGAAAACCTGACAACTGGGAATGGCGTCAATGACCGAAACCGGTGGGGCCTTCAGGGACAGCTTCTATATACGCCATCTGACGATTTAAGCGTCCGTCTGATCGCAGACTATGATGAGATTGATGAGGCCTGCTGCCTTCAAACCAATATCGTTGCCGGGGCGTCGACGATCGGCCTTATTTCCGCGTTGGGCGATATCGTTTTGGAGGACCCGTTCTCCTATGAATATTTTACCACGTTTGATCCAAGCAACGAGCTTCAGAATGGTGGCATCTCGCTCCACGTTGAGAAGGCCTTCAATTTTGCCGATCTGATTTCGATTACCGCCTACCGTGAGGGTGAAAACTCAACGCTTTTCGATATTGATCAATCGACCGCAGACATCCTTAACAGCTTCAATGATGGTGAGAGCAACACATTCACACAAGAACTCCGACTAACCTCAAATAAACCCGACGCAACAGTCGACTGGTTGGTGGGCGCTTACTATTTCGATGAATCAATCGACTTTCCCGGCGGCCTCGATTTCGGCGAAGATTCCAGAGCGTTCTTCGATCTCTCAACTAGCGTTTTTGTCCCCGGCGGCATTTACAACCTGATCGAAACCGCGACTGGCATTCCATCCGGCACGCTGCGCAACGGCGACGTCCGAACCCTGGAACTTAGAGGTCAGGACAACAAGTCTTGGTCCCTCTTCGGCACCGCTGACTGGCATCTTACCGATCAGCTGACAGCCACCATTGGGCTTGGCTATATTTATGATGAAAAAGACGCCTATGTGACGCAAATCAACAATGACCTATTCTCCCAGCTCGACCTCGTCGGGGCAGGACTAGGCGCTCTGGCGCCCTTCCAAACACTGCCGCAAACCTTCCCGATCCCGAACCAATTTGAAGACGGCCGGTCTGAAGACGAAGAAGTCACATACAATCTTCGACTCGCATATGACTCCAGTGACAACCTGAACGTCTATGCATCTTACGCGACAGGCTTTAAAGCGACTGCCTGGAACCTCTCGCGCGACTCGCGCCCGACACCTGAAGTCTTCGCGCAAATTGTTGATGCGGGTATCGCCACGCCAAACCTGCGTGCTGGCGGACGACTCGCCGAACCGGAAACGTCTGAGGTCTATGAGCTCGGGTTGAAGGCCGAGTATGACACGTTCTCAGTAAACCTGGCTGTGTTCGAACAGGCGGTAAAAGACTTCCAGACAAATGTTCTCACCGGCACATCAGGGCGTATTCTCGCCAATGCCGACAAGCAGGCCTCAACAGGGCTTGAGATCGAAGCGACCTGGTTACCAATCGACAATCTGGTCCTCTCTTTTGCCGGGACGTTCCTGGATGCAGAATATGAGAGCTTCCCGGATTCCGCGTTTGGCGATCTGACCGGCCGCACGCCGGCTGGGATCCCGGAAATTTCGACATCGACGAGCTTTCAATACAGTTTCGACGTTCAAGGGCTTGATGCGTTTGTACGCGCGGACTGGCAGCATGATGAAGGCGCGGCGTATACTGACAACGCTCCGCTTCAAGATTTTATCGGCTTCACGCGCGACTTTGACCTGGTCAATGCTTCCGCCGGTTTCTCGACCGAAAACGGGATCAATGTCAGCGTCTGGGGCCGCAACATTTTTGGCGAAGAGTACTTCACCAATGTGTTTACGCCTCTGTTTGAAAGCACGTCACTGGCTGGCTTTCCCAACCAACCTGCCACTTACGGCATCACTGTTCGAAAGACGTTCTAAGCTCCGAACTTGAAAGACCGGGAAATGCGACTCTCAGCTTTCCCGGTCTATTTTTTCTGGTCGAAGCGTTCGCTTCTTTGCCAGATAGTCATTGCGCGCTTTTAAGACCGCGCCGACAATCATCGACACCGTCAAATCTTCAAGCGCGTCGCGGTCCATTTCTCCGCGGAGCAAAAACTCCCCCGCAGACGCCGGCAATCCATAAGACACCTCTGTTGCAGCAATCGCGAAATCCATAGGCATATCGAATATTCGGGCGACGAGACCGGCCATGTATTCAACACTGGGTCGGCGATCATAATATGTCGGATCGCGCCCTTGAGAGACGCTCGGCTCGGCTTGGAGTCGCTCAATAACCAGCCCGCGCTGTTCGATATATTTGAGATACTCATGGGTGATCCCGCGGACCAGGTCTTCAAATGTTTCCGCCTCTTCCGCTGCCCTAAACTGTAACTCTCGCAGCCGTTTCAGCTCTCTGTCATAGAGCTCTTTGAGAAGCTCAGTTACACCGTCGAAATAGTTATAGATCAGCGATTTGGATACGCCCGCCTCACGAGCGATCCGTTCGAGCGTCAGGCCAGCAATCCCTTCTTGAACGATAAGTTGCGCCGCTTCGTCCAGGATCATCGCCCTACGGATCTCGGGGCGAAATCGCTTTCGTTGAGAGGTTTCAACCACTGTCATACTAGAACTTTTACTACATCCATGATCGTAGCACCATCGCCCGATCTGCCATCTCGTAGTTCCATTCCCGCTATTATTCATGAAAAAGTATAGAAAATTCATAACATTTCGTGATTTACATAGCCGACCTTGAGGTGAGTTCCGCGAAGAGTAAGGTAAGAACGATGCCACGTACGCAAGCGACACCAGAGCAAAAAGAGGAAGCCCGCCGTGTCATTCGGCAGGCTGCCGCTGATGTTTACAATAGCGTAGGCGTTGGCGGTGTTTCGGTAAGAGCGATCGCAAAAAAGGCCGGCGTCTCGGTAGGAACTATCTATACCTACTTCGGCAACCTTCAGGGCCTGATGGAATCCCTGTGGAGCGGACCAGTTCAGGGGTATATTGACCGACTGAACACAATCGCCGAGGCGCATACCGATCCGGTCGAGCGGATTGAAGCTTTGATGCGTGCGTATATCGAGTTCGCGCGAAAGAACTCAGAGATTTACCGGGGTGTGTTTCTATTTGTTCGCCCGCTCGGTCAGGCCTTAAAAGATAAAACTCCAGCAGAGGAAGCCAACTTTGCCTCTTTGGTCATTGCAGCAATCAAAGAGGGACAAAAACGTGGTCAGATCACGGCTGGAGATCCGACTGAGATCGCAATGATGATTTGGGGAAGTCTGCACGGCTGCATTGCGCTTCCGCATAATTTCGGACGTTCAGATTTCGGCGATACCAGCCCTGTCCTCGAACGGCTCGTCAAAACTACGATCGCATCTATTCAGACCCAATAATTTCTTCGACTCCGCTCAACAAAAAAGACGGACAAAGTTCAATTTCGGTTGACGGCAGGTTGTTTCTGGCTCAATGTTTGAACGCGTTCAAAAATTAAATATAGAGCGCACGCCGGAGGAAACCATGCTAGTTCTAATCACTCTACAGCCCCCCAATTTTAGCAAAATTTCAATTCAGTCGAGCATCGCGCTCACGACAAAGTAGGCCCCTTTTGGGGCCCAGAGATATTTGCTGAACGGAGGTCGCGCCTTGGATGACGCGTCGATAAAGTTTCGTACGATTTTGCTATTTGGCACCGTCGCATTCCCACTGGGAATGATCGGGCTGCCGATCGCCATCTATCTGGCACCACTTTATTCCGGACAGTTAGGAATCGGGCTCGGAATAATTGGCGCAGCGCTTATTGGGACGCGCTTACTAGACTTCGTGACGGACCCATTGATCGGCATTTTGAGCGATAGATGGCGGCCTAAAATGGGGCGAAGGCGCGTATGGCTCATTATCGGCACGCTCACGCTAGGGGCTGGTATTTACATGCTGTTTTGTCCGCCCGCCGGCATCAGTGCGGTCTACTTCGTCTTAGCAGTCTCACTCGCTTATCTTGGCCTCACGACGCTGCGATTGCCTTACACCGCCTGGGCGGCAGAAATATCATCTGACTATCACGCTCGAACGAAGATCAGCTCAACGACACAATTCTTTGCGATTGCAGGTCTGCTCGCATCGACAATTATTCCAGCTGTCCTAATCGCCAGGTACGACGCTAACAGTGTCGAGATTATGCGCGCAATCGGCTGGACGATCATTGTCTTGCTTCCAATTACATCGACGACTGTTTACTTCACCGTACCGGAACCGGAAGCGCCGACGACAACAGCCAAGTTCGACTTACGAAAAGCGGCATCAACCGTCTTAACCAATGGCCCCTTCATTCGCCTGACGCTCGCCAGCCTTGTCGCAACGCTCGGAGAGACTTTTCGACAATCGACGACGATCTTTTTCGCGCGCGACGTGGTCGGCGTTCAAAACATTGGCCAAGTCTATTTATTTTACTTCGTGGCGGCGCTCATATTCATTCCAGTTTGGAGCATGCTGGCCAAGCGCTTGGAAAAACATCGTGCGCTGATCACGGCCCTTTTGATCGTTGCGCTGACCAATGGTTTGATGGTGTTTTTGAGCGCCGGAGACAATGCACTGTTTTATGCTTTGTTCGTGCTTAAGGGGGCTTGTTATGGAGGTGTCGTCGTTCTGCCTTATGCGATGATTGCCGATACGGTCGATGTCGACACCGCCGAGTCTCTCGATCGTCAGCAGGGTTTGTTCTATTCGGTGGAAGCCATGGTTCAAAAGCTAGGATCAGCGCTCGGCGCCGGCATCCCACTCATCTTGCTCGCATTTGTCGGATACAATGCTGCGGGCGAAAAGGAGGCTAGTCCACTGCTCGCGCTCTCTCTGATTTACAGCCTCATTCCGTCTGCCCTGGTTCTCATTGCGGCCTTTATGGTGGTTGGATATTCACTCACCGCCTCAAAACAGAAAGAGCTCCGCGGGCAGATCGCAGATCGTAAAGCGCAACTCTCTGAACCTTGATCATCGCGAGGTTTACACGATGACTTCAATCAGTCGTGGTCCTTTGGATTTCATGGCGTTCGCAAACTCACTCTGAAGTTCTGCCACCGACGTCACGCGCGCAGCCTGAACACCCATCCCTTCGGATAGCTTCACCCAGTCCAATTCCGGATTGGAGAGGTCGAGTTGCGACAAAGCCTTTGGCCCGGGGGCACCAACGCCAACTCGATCGAACTCAATTTGTAGAATCGCATACGATTTGTTCGAAAAGATCACCGTCGTGACATCGAGGTTTTCCCGCGCCATCGTCCATAAGGATTGGAGCGTATACATAGCGCCGCCATCGCCGTGCAAGCAAACTGTTTTGCGGTCAGGACACGCGATCGCTGCGCCGACAGAAAGCGGTAACCCCTGCCCGATAGATCCCCCCATGAGAGACAGCCAATCGTGCGGAGCCGCAGTCGCGGTCGCAAGCGCTGGCCCGATACCATTTGTGTTAGCTTCATCGCAAATAATGGCTCCTTCGGGCAGCAAATGTGCGATGACCTTGCCGGCTGCGAACTGATCGAGCGGGTCGCTTTCGGTCGGCAGTTCCGTATTCAATGGAGTCAAAGTATCCGGCTTTTCTTTGGCGCCCACCATGTCCGCCAAAGCCTCAAGAGCAATCGATGAGTTTTCGTGTTGGTGCGCGGCATAGATGATGTCGCATCCGTCTGGCGTCAGCCAACTCGCTTTCTCAGGATAAGCGAAAAAGGAAACTGGTGGCTTGGCGCCAGCGATCACCATGGTCTCGACGCCAGCCAGTTCGGTCTCGATCATCTCTCCAAAGTAAGGGAGCGGCTGAACCATTACACGTCCGGCGCCGCGCTCCCTTCGAGACGTAGTGGTTGGGCATAGCAAGCGGGCGCCCGTGGCTTCAGCAATTCTTCCCGCGTGCTCAAGCGCCTCGCCTCGCAAAGCATCCCGACCTAGCAGAAGCACAGACTTACTCGAAGACTTCAGCGCTTTCGCTGCTGCTTCAAGCGCCTTTTCGTCCGGGTTTGCCAGTTTGGGCTTAGGCAAGGCCGGTGCGGGCCCAAGGGCCGGGTTCCAAGCCGTATCTGCAGGCAAGATAAGCGTTGCAATTTGCCCCTGCCCCTCTTGTGACGCGGCCACGGCCCGCGCCCCATCTGCAGCGACGGTCTTCGCTGACGGGCTTGAGTGAATCCAACCGGAAACAGGCTGCGCAAACCCTTTTATGTCTGAGGTGAGCGGTGCATCATACTGGCCGTGATACGTCGCATGATCACCGACGATATTTACGATTGGGGTCGCGGCGCGCCTCGCATTGTGCAGGTTGGCGAGACCGTTGGCG
>JBCBGJ010000097.1:0-8216 GCA_038526925.1 Pseudomonadota bacterium | reverse complement strand
TTCGGAAGGGCCCTGCGCCGTCCAATTTGCCGGTTCCAGACTATGAGTGGGTAAGCCCCACACTTGTAAAGATTTCACTCTAAAGGAAGGACAAGAGACCGATGAGCGGACACGAGTCCACCTACAAGCCAAATACTGGCATCGAAAAATGGCTTGATGATCGCCTGCCGATCATTCGCCTCGCCCATGACAGCTTTGTCGATTTTCCAACCCCAAAGAATCTGAATTACTGGTACACGTTTGGCGGGATTTTGGCTGTCTGTCTGGCCATTCAAATCTTGACTGGCGTGGTCCTGGCCATGCACTATACCGCAACCGTCAACGAGGCCTTCGGCTCAGTTGAGCGGATTATGCGGGACGTGCCGTTTGGCTGGTTGATCCGTAACATTCACATGGTCGGCGCGTCGATGTTCTTCCTCGCCGTTTATGTGCACATGTTCCGCGGCCTATATTACGGCTCCTACAAGGCACCACGCGAAGTTTTGTGGCTACTTGGCTGTGTGATCTTCCTATTGATGATGGCGACAGCCTTCCTGGGCTACATGCTGCCATGGGGACAGATGTCCCTGCACGGCGCGAACGTGATCATTAACCTGTTCGGCGCCATTCCACTGGTCGGCGAAGGCATTCAAAGCTGGCTGATGGGTGGACCATCGGTTGGGAACCAAACACTGCAACGTTTCTTCTCGCTGCACTATTTGCTGCCCTTCATGATCGCCGGTGTTGTGATCCTCCACATTTGGGCGCTGCACGTCCCCGGGAATAACAACCCAACAGGGCAAGAAGTCCAAGACGTCGAAAAAGACACAATCCCGTTCCACCCGTATTACACGGTGAAAGACGGCTTCGCGATCGTGGTTTTCCTGATCATCTTCGCCGTTTTCGTGTTCTACGCACCGAACGTTCTTGGCCACGCTGATAACTATATCGAAGCGAACCCGCTGGTGACGCCAGCGCACATTGTGCCCGAATGGTATCTCTTGCCATTCTACGCGATCCTGCGCGCGATTACGTTCAATCTCGGTCCAATCGATGCGAAATTGCTTGGTGTGATCTTCATGTTCGGCGCGATTGCGGTTCTGTTCCTACTGCCATGGCTCGACACATCTAAAGTGAAGTCCATGCGCTACCGTCCGGTCGCGAAGCAATTCTTCTTCGGCTTTGTCGTCGCTTGCTTGTTGCTGAGCTGGTGCGGCGCATCGAACCCAGATGATCCTGTGATCTCTATGGGCGAAGACAAGCTCGTCGTAAGCTACACAGACGCTGCTGGTATCGAAGGCACACGGGTCTTTGAAGAGTATGCGCCAGCCGCGCAGTTCCGGGATGAGCAAACAGCAGCCGGTGCAACCGCATCGCTTGCTGTCCAAGCCGCCCCGGCCTTCCGCTTCCTGCACCTGTCGCAGATCATGACAGCATATTACTTCGCCTATTTCCTCCTGATCCTGCCAATTCTGGGTCTGAGAGAGCGTCCAAAAGGCGAGCCTGACTCCATCCACCAGTCCATTCTTGGACATGATGCGCCCGCGGCGGCGCCAGCCGAATAAGGATATACGGATATGAAACTCTTCCGTCCTCTCCTCCTAGGTCTTGGCGCGGTGGCTTTCGGCCTTACGGCTCATGCAGCTGGCGGTGCGAAACACGCTCATGGCCCCGAAGAAGGCTGGTCGTTCGCGAAGGTGCCTGCTGGTCAGCTCGAAGCGGATAGTGTTCAGCGCGGCTTCCAGGTTTACAAGGAAGTTTGCTCGTCTTGCCACGGGATGAAGCTTCTTTCTTACCGGAATCTCGGTGAGAAAGGTGGACCGTTCTATAGCGACGAATACCCGAACGCGAACGATAACCCGCTGGTCAAAGCGCTTGCGGCAGAAGTCGAAATTCTCGATCCAAATCCGGATGAGAATGGCGATCCTGTCTATCGCCCAGCAATCCCAGCCGATACGTTCCGTTCGCCTTACCCGAATGATCAAGCGGCCATGGCTGCAAATGGCGGCGCGATGCCACCAGATCTTTCTGTGATCACTAAGGCCCGTGGCCACGGTGCCGAAGGTGAAGGCGCGTCTTACATCTACTCGCTGATGACGGGCTACAAAGACGACAAGATCAAAACCAAGGTCGGCGAAGACGGCCTGAACGTGAACTATATCGAGTTTGACGAAGGCGAAACGGTTGGCACGCTGACCCAGCCCATCGGTCTTTACTACAACCCATACTTTGCCGGTGACGCGACCCCGCAATGGGATGGCGACCCACGCCATGTTCCTTATGGCGGCTTTCTCGCCATGGCACCGCAACTGCCAGAAGGCCGCGTCGAGTATATTGACGGGACCGAGGCAACGACCTCGCAAATGGCGTATGATGTTGCTCAGTTCCTGCAATGGGCGGGCGATCCAAAACAAGGCCAGCGTAAATCCTTGGCGCTGCCTGTGATGCTCTATCTCGTCTTCCTATCGATCCTGCTTTGGTTCTCTTACAAGCGGATCTGGAGAAACGTGGCGCACTAAGTGTTTTAACACAGTGACGTGAATTGACGGCCCCGCCCTGGATTGCTCCAAGGGCGGGGTTTTCACATCTGGAGAGACGGAATGAGTAAGTGGGTGATCGGCGTGATTGGCGGCTCTGGGCTGTATGAGATTGAGGGCCTCGAAGGCGCTGAGAATGTCACGATCGATACCCCTTGGGGCGCCCCGTCTGATGCGCTGGTCAAAGGCCATGTTGGGGATGTCGAGTTTGTCTTCCTGCCTCGCCATGGCAAGGGTCATAGGCTGACCCCGACGACGGTCCCATATCGCGCCAACATTGATGCCCTTAAGCGACTGGGCTGCACCGATATTCTCTCCATCTCGGCGTGCGGCTCGCTGCAGGAGCAATATGCACCAGGTGAGTTCGTCATGGTGGACCAGTTTATCGATCGCACGTTTGCGCGGGAGAAGACCTTCTTCGGACCGGGCATGGTGGCGCACGTTTCTGTCGCCGAGCCGATTTGCGCGCGCCTGTCAGGTCTCGCAGGGGAGGCGGCGAAAGCGGCGGGCGCAACCGTGCATTCAGGTGGGACCTATCTCGCTATGGAGGGCCCGCAATTCTCATCCCGTGCGGAAAGCCACCTCTATCGCCAGTGGGGCTGCGATGTGATCGGTATGACCAATATGCCAGAAGCCAAGCTCGCCCGTGAAGCTGAGCTGCCCTATGCGACGATTGCCATGGTGACTGATTATGATTGCTGGCGCGCCGATGAAGCGCATGTTGAAGTCACCAACGTCCTCGAAGTCATGGCGGCCAACACGGCCAAGGCCAAGACCACAGTCGCCAATCTTGCAGCGTCTCTGCAAGGCCTGGCGCGGACGCCCTCACCGCAAGGCATTGAGACTTGCCTCGACTATGCGATGATTACCGCCCCCGACGCACGCGATCCTGCCATGCTGGCCAAACTCGACGCCGTCGCCGGCCGCGTACTCGGCAGCTAAGTCACACTGACTGATAAAACCCGCAGCTTCACAGAAGAGTCATCTTGCGACTCAGCGGGCCTTCGTCTTTAAGCCAGAGACAGGTGATCAGGGCAAAGGTGGCTATCCGATGAAACTCATTTCCTGCAATGCAAATCGACCCCTCGCTGAAGCGATTGCGGACCATCTCGATTGTCCCCTGACAGACGCGGAAGTTAAAAACTTCGCTGACAATGAGATCTTCGTCCGGATCAATGAAAACGTCCGAGGCGAGGATGTGTTTATCATCCAATCCACGTCGCGCCCTGCGAATGACAATTTGATGGAACTGCTGATCTGTATTGATGCGCTGCGCCGGGCTTCTGCAGCCCGTATCACAGCGGTCATTCCCTATTTTGGTTATGCGCGTCAGGACCGTAAAACGGACGGTCGGACGCCGATTTCTGCGAAACTGGTGGCGAACTTGATTTCAGCAGCGGGCACAGACCGAGTGCTGACCATGGACCTCCATGCGGGCCAGATCCAAGGCTTCTTCGATATCCCAACCGACAATATGATCGCTCTGCCGGTCATGGTGGATGATATTCAGCGCAGCGCCGGCAAAGATCCGCTCATGGTGGTCTCGCCTGATGTTGGCGGTGTGGTCCGCGCGCGCTCCTTTGCGAAGCGGATTGGCGCTGACCTCGCCATTGTCGACAAGCGCCGCCCGGAAGCTGGAAAATCAGAAGTTATGAACATTATCGGCGATGTTGATGGCCGCAAATGTATCCTCGTCGATGATATCTGCGATTCAGGCGGCACATTGTGCAATGCGGCGGCGGCGCTGAAGGAGAAAGGCGCAACGTCGGTTAGCGCTTACATCACCCACGGCGTGCTCTCGAACAATGCTGTCGGTCGGATTGAAAAGTCGGTCATGGATGAGCTGGTCATCTGCAACACGATTCAGCCTGAAGACGCCGACCTAAAGTCGAAGAAACTGCGCGTGCTCTCCGTCGCACCGCTCCTCGGCGAAGCGATCCGACGAATTGCGAACAATGAAAGCGTCTCGAAACTGTTCGACTAAGTCGAGCATTTCCTACGACTTATACAGAACCAGGCCTTTGACCTTTTCCGGGTTCACGTGCTCGCCGTCTTTATAAACTTCCAAATGCAGGTGCGGGCCGGTGGCGCCAGAGGCTGACTTGCCGATTTTACCGATCACTTCGCCCGCTTTGATCTTCTGGCCTTTTTCGACGAGGATCTTGGACATGGAAGAGAAGCGCATCTTGCGGCCGTCTTCGACTAGGATATCGGCCGTGTAGCCATAATCGTCTTTCTTCCCGACCCAGAGGACTTTCGCATCTGCCGGGCTGTAAATGGCGGTGCCGTGCTTGCCTTTAAGGTCGACGCCATAGTGCCACTTTTTGACGTCTTCCCATTCATAATAGACTTCCCCGAACGGCGCGGAGATCTTGGAAGACGACATCAAAACAGGATGCGTGAAGACCGAACTGGTTACGATGCTGGTCGCC
The DNA here is from genome assembly GCA_038526925.1 of Pseudomonadota bacterium. GTDB lineage: Bacteria > Pseudomonadota > Alphaproteobacteria > Caulobacterales > Hyphomonadaceae > Henriciella. The sequence continues at coordinate 3,268 of JBCBGJ010000097.1, read as the reverse complement.
TGCGCAAGGGAAAGCGGTGCAAGCACCAATCCCGCCGCAAGAGCTAAGACCGCCAGGCGCTGGCGCGGCTTACGGGCGTCGCGCTCTAGCAATTGTGTCAGACGCTTCTTCAAAGTCTCATGGCGCGGCAAAATGAACGCAGCCACGGGCAGCGTCTGGGTTGGCTGCGGACGTGTTACGCGGGCTGTATTGGCGAGCGCGCGCGCATAAGCGAAATTGTCACCCGTCAAAGCCGCAGTCTGTTCGTCGCACGCTGCTTCGCGCCAATAATCGAGCTCGCGGCGCATCATCCACGCGAATGGAGAGAACCAAAACACATCAGCAACCAAGCGCTCGAACGGTCGCGTGATCAAATCACCACGCGCAATGTGCGTGCACTCATGCGCGAGGATGATATCTGCGTCTCTCTGGTCGGAGATTGCTTCCGGCAGATAGATGGTCCGTTGGCGAATACCCGCGAGGAAAGGGGAGCCTTGCGGAATACTCGCCGTGGCCGGAGTCTGTCGCAGACCCAGCTTTTTCGCCCAGACATCCGCGCGAACGTCTGTGTTCTCACTGGCCATGGCTTTGATGTTCTGAAGGCGGACCTGGCAGAGCGCATTCACGCCGATCCGGCCCAGCCAACCAGCGATCAATAGAGCGATGAGAACGATTCCAATAATCGGGGTGGCAGACGCCTCATTTGCGGCCTGCATGGCGGCATTGGTTGAGAGCGCTTCAGCGGCGCCGCCAATATACGGCAAGTCTGGGATCGGGGTCGCCATTGGATCGGGCAAAAGCGCGTACACGCCGTAAATAATCCAAGGCAAGAAGGCGAGAAAGGCGGCACCGCGCCAAATGGTGTGCGCAAAACGGGCTGGCACGGGTTCGCGGCTCAAGACCTGAGCGCCCCCCGTCAAAAGCCCGGTCCAAATTAGCGAAAACGCAATGAACCAGAGGGCTGACATACTTTACTCCCCGTTTTCTTTAGCTTCTGCGGCGTTGATAATCGTATCCAGTTCGTCGAGCTCGCTATCAGAGAGGTGCGGGCTTTCCGCGAACATGGTGGCTGGGATCGGGCCGTCCATGTCCAGCACTTTACGGGCCAAGTGCCGGACAAGACTGCCAAGGGTTTCAACGCGATCAAGCAAGGGCTCAAACGTGACCGGATCGACATCGCCATTGCGCTGCACCCAGCCTTTCGCTTCCATTCGGCCAAGGACGGTGCGCGTGGTCGACAATTGCCAATCTTGCGATGGGCCAACCGCTTCATGCAGTTGCCGCGCCGTCTTTGCACCGCTGTTCCAGAGATACTTTAGAATAACCAGCTCAGACGGGTTCGGATTGGCCATGTCACTTCCTCGTTTGTAACTTTGCTTACGCTACAGTTGTAAAACTACGCCTGTAAAGCGCGGGGAGTCAAGTTACATGACACTCAGGTGTTGCAGCGCACATGCCTTTCACGTATAGGCAGCGCCTTAATGAAAGGGCGGCGCGAGGCCGTACCTGTCAGGCTGTCACCTCAAACGGATATTGAGGCGGACTTCAGGGCGAAAGGAAAAGATATGTCTACAGATATTACGTTTAACGTCTCTGTGCGCGAGCGCACTGGTAAAGGTGGTGCCCGTGAAGCACGTCGTTTGGGAATGGTTCCAGGCGTTCTTTATGGCGGCGGCGAAGAGCCAGTTGCGATCAACCTCAAGCAAAACGAGGTCGTCAAAGCGATCAATACGGGTCAGTTCCTGTCTTCAACGGCCACTCTGGTCCACGATGGCAAGAAACAAATGGTGATCCCGCAGGCGATCCAGCTGCACCCGGTTTCAGATAAGCCCCAGCACGTTGACCTGTTCCGCGTTAAGAAAGACCAGATCATTACGGTTGAAGTCGCTGTGAACTTCCTCAACGAAGAGGCCTCACCAGGCCTCAAGAAAGGCGGCGCGTTGAACGTTGTCCGCTTCGCGGTTGAGCTGAACGTTCGTGCCGACAGCATTCCAGACGCCCTGGACGCTGACCTCACGGGTCTCGACATTGGTGACAATGTCAAAATCTCCGACATCAATCTGCCGAATGGCGCAGAGCCAACCATTACCGATCGTGACTTCACCATCGCATCGATCGTTGGCCGCGGTATCGCAGCGGATGCTGAGGAAGATACAGAAGCTCCAGAAGCAGACGAAGTTGAAGCCACCAAACAGGCTGGCGACGACGCTGAAGAATAGGCGTGATCAAAACGCTTTTAAGAACAATGGCGGGATGGCTTCGTGGCCGTCCCGCCATTATTGATTCTGATGGGCTAAATGAAGAGGATCCCGTAATGCACATCTTGGTGGGGCAGGGTAATCCAGACACGAAATATCTGCGCAACCGGCACAATTTCGGGTTTCAGGTCCTGGATGCTATCGCGGCGGATCACGGATTTGGCCCGTGGCGCGGAAAGTTCCAAAGCCAAGTCAGTGAAGGCCGGGTCGGCGGTCAAAAAGTCCTGCTGATGAAGCCGGAAACCTATTATAATGAGACCGGTCGTGCGGCCCAGGCCGCGATCAAGTTCTATAAATTGAGCGCCGAAGACGTCACCATTTTCCATGATGAGATCGATCTGGCGCCTGGGCGCTTGCGTGTGAAACGCGGCGGCGGGCATTCCGGCAATAATGGCATTCGGTCAATGATCGCGCATGTCGGCGCCGACGTTCGCCGCATTCGTATGGGCGTTGGCCATCCCGGTGATAAATCGCGGGTCATGCCGTATGTGCTTGCTGATTTTGCGAAGGCCGATGAGGCTTGGCGGGATGCGATGATAGACGCCTGCTCACGCGCGCTTCCCATGCTGTTTGAGCACGGCGATGAACGGTTCCAAACAGAAGTTATGCGCCTTGCCCCAGCGCCGAAGCATGACCCGAAACAGGTCTAACCTTATTCGGTATCGTCGATGATCGGACCTGGTTCGAGCACGCGTGGGGCTTCTTCTTCTAACAGATAAGCCGGCATTTGCCCTTCTGGACACTGCGCCACTAAAGCGGCGCCGCCAGCCCCTGCAATCGCGGGCAGTCCGGCGCTCGTCCGCATCGAAGCGCTCAAAATCAGCATTAGAACAATGATCACCCCGACAGCGGCAAGCATAAACGGGCCAAGAACATCCTCGGTTTGTTTGGGCACCGTCGGCGGGCTCATTTCTAAAGGCGGAGCGGGTCGGCGCGTTTTAGTAGGCGTTGACGCAGCTGCAGCCGTTTCTGCACCGAAACCAAAAGCAACCGCAAAAGCGCCAACTAAGACTGCCCCGGTCGCAGAAACG
>JBCBGJ010000096.1:0-8237 GCA_038526925.1 Pseudomonadota bacterium | reverse complement strand
TTTCCGGCGCTGGGTCGACCGCAATCATTCTCCACGTCGGACGCGCCTCGGCAAAGGCTTTCACCTCATGACCGCCGCCAGCGCCGAGGACCAAAACGGTTCCGTCAGCGCCCGCAGTCTCAGACAGCAGCTGGATTGTCGTACGGTGCAAAGCCGCGAAGCCAGGCACGAAATTAGCCGGGCCTGACGCGGCATAGTTGCGCGCGTTCTCTGGATCCGAAAATCCAAAATCTTCGACGGAATCCATGGCTTGAGTCACTTATTCTTCAAAAATGTTCTCGAAACTTCCGATCAGCATGCGGGCGCCGTCGAAAGGCATGGTGATGTTTTCATCATTGAAAATCGGGTCCTTGATACAGGCTTCCATGCCCTTCTCGCGGGCCTCTTTGGATGGCCATTCGACCCAGGAAAAGACGATCACTTCGCCAGGCTTTGCTTTCACCGCTAAGGGGAAAGAGGTTTGCTCGCCGTCTGGGACCTCATCGCCCCAATTGTCCATGATGCGCAAGGCGCCATACTTTTTGAAAACGGGTGAGGTGATGCGCGAATGCTCGATAAAGGCCTCTTTGTTTTCAACCGGCACAGCGCAGACGAAACCATCAATATAAGTCATTAGCCGTCCTCCCGAACGAGGCCCTTCAGGCCATCAATGCTTTCGGTGTTTTTCTCGTAGCGGCTTTCGATCCACTCTTCCTTGGTCTTGTTATCGACATAGCGGGTCAGCTGGTCGCGCTCACCTTTAAACTCATAGAAGGGCACGCCCCAGCCGCAGCTGTCCTGAATTCGTGTGAGCTTCACTTTGAAGACCCCGCGGGCGCGTTCAAAGCCAGGGAAGAGATCCATCATCTCGTCCCACTCGTCGTGATGGGGATTAATAATCTCCCCGGTTCCGAACAGCCGGAGAATGTTTGCAGGGCCCTCAAAGGCGCAGAACATGATCGTGATCCGGCCATTCTCCTGCACATGCGCTTGTGTCTCGATCCCTGAGCCCCCGAGATCGAGCCAAGCGACGGTGGTGTCGTCCAGCACTTTGAACGCGTCATAGCCCTTGGGAGACAAGTTGATATGGCCGTCCGCTGAGAGCGGCGCGGAGGCGACAAAAAACAGTTTCTGCTTCTCGATGAACTTGATGATACGATCATCAAGCTTGTCATAGACTTTCACTTCGTAGTCCTCCTTTTGCTCAAGAGCGCCTAAGATGCCAGCTCGAACGGCTCTAGACCAGCCAAGCGCATTGTGTTTTTGCTAGGGACGACTTCGCGGGGTTTGATGCCCTCGATTGATTTGGCGAGGGCCCTGACATGCGCCGGTGTGGTGCCACAACATCCGCCGACAATGTTGACCATGCCATCATGCGCCCAACCGCTGAGCTTGTTGGACGTTTCATGCGGCTCCTCATCATATTCGCCCATTTCATTCGGCAGGCCTGCATTCGGAAAGGCTGCGACCAATGTGTCTGAGATCCGCGAGAGCGACGAGATGTGCGGACGCATCAATTCTGCGCCGAGGGCGCAATTAAAGCCGATCGCGAATGGTTTGGCATGCCGGACCGAATTCCAAAACGCTTCCACAGTTTGACCTGAAAGGGTTCGACCGGAACGATCCGTAATCGTCCCTGAAATCCACAGCGGGAGCTTGTCCATGCCTTCGGACTCCAGGTCCATGATCGCTTTAATGGCGGCTTTGCAGTTCAGCGTGTCCGTAATCGTCTCAATCAGATACATATGCACGCCGCCTTCATTCAGCGCTTTAATCTGTTCACGATACGCCTGATAGACTTGGTCAAAGATAACTTCGCGGGCACCTGGATTGTTCACGTCCGAGCTCATCGACAGCATTTTGTTCAATGGCCCGATTGAACCTGCCGCAAAACGCGGCTTGTTTGGTTCTTTCTCGGTCCAAGCATCGGCGGACGCACGCGCCAACCGGGCGCCTTCCAGATTGATGTCGATCACATCCTGCAGTTTCAGATTGTAATCATCCATCGCGATTGTGGTCCCTGAGAATGTGTTGGTCTCAGTGATATCTGCGCCCGCTTCGAAATAAGCATCATGCAGATATGTGACGCGATCAGGACGGGTCAGGCACAGGATGTCATTATTACCCTTCATCTGGCCTGGATAGGATTCGGGATTGAAGTGCTCATTGCGATAATCGTCTTCGCTCAGGCCCATTTTCTGAAACATCACGCCCCAGGATCCATCAAGGAGCAGGATGCGTTCTTTGGCGGCAGCATGGAGCTGTTCGATACGAGTCTTACGGTCGGTCATGATGCGGCGATTGCCTTTGGTTTGAGGCCGAGTAGGCGGCACGTTGAAAGGGCGAGATTGGCACGGTTGAGCGTGTAGAAGTGGAAATCGTTCACGCCTTGCTCTGACAGCTTGTGGCAGAGTTCGACGGCGACATTTGCGGTGATCAGTTCGCGCGTTTCTGGATCATCTTCAGTGCCGTCATAGAGCTTGAACAGCCAGTCTGGCACAGAGGTTTCCACAACCTTAGCCATTCGGGCGAGACCATTGAAATTGGGCTGCAGCATGATGCCCGGAACAATCGGCATGGTGACGCCGCCGGCTCGGGCGCGCTCCAAGAAGGATAGATAAACGTCTGGCTCAAAGAAGAATTGCGTGATCGCGCGGTCAGCGCCGGCATCTTGCTTCGCTTTCAAGAACGCAATGTCTTCGTCCCAGCCGAGGCTGTCTGGATGCTGCTCAGGATAGCACGATACGCTGATCTCAAACCGAACATTGGGGCCGACATAGTGATCGCGAACCCCAGCGATCAATTCGACACTGTCTTTGTACCCGCCAGGATGCTGCTCGAATTTTTCGCCCATGCCGGAGGGTGGATCACCGCGCAGCGCTACCAAATGTCGGACACCGGCATCCCAGAAGTCTTCCGCGACTTTCAGAACGTCTTCTTTGGTTGCGCCAACGCAAGTCAGGTGCGCCGCCGGGGCGAGCGGTGTGTCTTGCGCAATTTTGGCGACCGTTTTCTGTGTGCGGTCGCGGGTGGAGCCTCCCGCGCCATACGTCACGGAGACGAATTTCGGTCCCATCGGCGAGAGGCGCGCCACAGATTCCCAGAGTTTCGCCTCCATTTTATCGGTCTTCGGTGGGAAGAACTCGAACGACACATTCGGGGCAGGGGTGGTCTGTTGGGCGGCAACGGCAAGCGTATTCATGCGGCAACTTCTTGTTGATTGGCGGGGCGGTCGGCGTTCCAAATGAGAACGCTTAAGCCTTGGTCAAGGGAGGCAGGGGGGTCGAACCGGAGCGGGGCTTTCAGGGCGAGTCCGGCGGCATCAGCCCATTCGATCATGTCTTCCTCACGGATGCCAAGTCGGCGATGGCCTTGGGTCTCTCGTAAGAATTCCAAATCGTGCGGTGCGAAATCAATCACCAAAAGACGTCCGCCCGGGCGCAGTATGCGCGCCGCTTCTGTCAGGAGGTCTTCCGGGGTTTCCAAATAGTGCAGGACTTGGTGGACGAGGACCAAGTCGGCGCTGGCCGCTTCAAACGGCGTTGCGGTCACGTCACCTTGCCGAACGCGGGCATTGCGGATCTCGGCGCGATTGAGATTGGCGCGGGCAACTGTCAGCATGTGATGAGACAGGTCTAGCCCTTCCGCTTCTTGAGCTTGCGCGGCCAGCAAGGAGAGCATTCTGCCCGTCCCGGTGCCTAGATCAATCACGCGTTCAAAGCTCTGTCCGGACACTTCATTCAGGATCGCGCGTTCGATGGCGTCTTCCGGATAATATAGCGCGCGTAGGCGGTCCCAGTCCTCTGCAATCTCCGAAAAATAGGCTTCGGCGGAGGTCGCCCGGGCGCGCCGAACGGTTTGAAGCGCCTCTGCATCCGCTTGGTAGGGCTCAGCGTTTAGATCAATTTCGTCGAACAGGGCATTCAGGACCCGCCCGGCCCAGTCTTTAGAGCGCGCGCGATAAAACACCCAAGCCCCTTCTGGCAAACGCTCTACCAGCTCAGACGTCGCGAGCGTTTTCAAATGGTGCGACAGGCGCGGCTGGCTCTGTTCCAGGATCTGCACCAACTCTCCTACGGCGAGGTCGCCCCGGCGCAAAAGCGCGAGGATGCGCAGGCGTGTGGGCTCTCCGGCGGCCTTCAAGGCATCGACAAGGTGATCGGTTGGAACGGACATGTAATCATATAAACGATCATTTATATGATTTGCAAGAGATGATTTGCGTCTTAAAAATGTGCTTCGGACGACACACTTTTAACATCTGTCTGAATATTCACGTTAGGTTGATTTGATTTCGGGCATGTGCGTACTCATATCGTCCGCCGATAAGAAGGATCGGGAAAAATGAGACTAGCTTTCGCGCTGACAGGATCGGTTTTAGCGCTGACAGCCTGCGCTACCACGAGCGAGGATGCGAGTTCGACTGCGGTTTATGATCCGCTTGAGGGCTGGAACCGCGGCGTTTATGCGTTCAATGATGGGGTAGACCGGGCGGTCTTAGAGCCAGTGGCCAAGGGCTATCGCGCGGTCACGAACGAGCCTGTGCGCGGCGGTGTCTCAAACGTTTTGACCAATTTAAACCAGCCAGTGGTTTTCGCGAACACGCTGCTGCAAGGCAAACCGCTCGCTTCTTTTGACACCGCGACGCGGTTTTTCGTGAACTCAACGGTTGGCGTTGCCGGGATCTTTGATGTCGCCACCGCGTTAGACGTTCCCAAGCACCAAGAAGATTTCGGACAGACCCTTGGAACCTGGGGCGTGCCAAACGGTCCGTACATCGTCCTGCCACTGCTCGGCGCTTCAAATCTGCGCGATACGGTCGGCTTTGGCGTTGATATGGCGTTTGATCCGCTGAATTATGCGCAGTTCGAGGGCGACACCGAGTTTCGGATCGCCCGCCAGGTCACCAACGTGGTCTCGACGCGTGAGCGAGTGATCGAGGCGGTGGAAGTCCTGCGCGATCAGCCTGAGCCATATGTGGCCCTGCGCCGAAATTATACACAACAAAGAGCCGCCGCGATACGTGACGGCCGAGAGCAAGAAGACCCGTTCAAAGATTTGCCCGATTTCGATGCTTATGATTTCGGCGATGAAGATGATTTCGAGTCAGAGGAATAGAATTATGATCTCTCGTAAGTGGATATTGTCCGCCGCGATGCTGGCTTTCACAGCACTGCCAGCCTTCGCAGATACGCAAACAGAAGAATATGTCCGCAGCAATGCCAATGATGTTTTGGCCTCGCTGAATGCGCCCGGCCTGACAGCCGCCGAGCGCCGCGTGCAGTTCCAAACCTATATGGATGAGTTTGCGAATCTCGATGCCGTCGCAAAATTTGTCATCGGCAAATATGCCAAACGCTTCTCAGATGAAGAAATGGAAGCCTATCTGGGCACCTTCCGCGCCTATGCGCTGGCGGTATATGAATTTTACTTCAATGAGTATCGCGGGCGTGACGTGAAAGTCGTTGGCTCAACCGATCGCAATGCACGCGATTCAATCGTCGACACAGAAATTGTTCGCGCCGACGGTCAGGAACTGGAAGTGCGCTGGCGCGTTCTGAATCGCGGCGGGAAATACCAAGTGGTCGATGTGGCTTTGAACGCTGAAGGCAACCTGATTTGGCTCGCGATCGAACAGCAAGCGCAATTCCTGTCTATTTTGGATCAGAATAACGGATCATCAGATGCGCTGATTGCCAAGATTAACAGCATGACCGACGAATTGGTCGCCATGCGCCCATCGGATGAGAGTTAGCAGCACCCGCTGAGCCTGTCACATTCAACGCTTGTCTCTAAGACTTACGGGTCTTAAGCCGACACTATGCTTGGCCCTCACAAGACGCCTCTAGCCCTCGCGCGTGAGCCATGGATGGCCGTCTTTTGGGTTGTCCTCGCACCGGTTCTATTCCTCACCGGTGCGGCGATGATCGCGCTTGAATTTGTACCAAACTTCAGCCCTGGATCGATTGAAGAAATCGGCGCCTATCAAACACTATGGCTCGTCTCATGCGTGGCAATGGCGGCTTGGTTCGCCACCATGAGCTTCTGGTCCAGTGCAATTGGGGCGGGGCCATTTGCAGGCGAAATGCGAGCCGATACATCCTGGCTCTTGGTCGGCGCAATTTTAGGCCCGCTAGTTTTAATCATTCCGAGCATTCTGATTGGCAGCTTCATGGGCGAAGATGGCTGGCAATATCGCGGCGAGGTGAATGAGGCGATCTTTGCGCCGCAAAACTGGTCGCTCGCTTATGTTTTTGTCGCCGTAATCATGGCGCCTGTCGTTGAAGAAGTCGCGTTTAGAGGGGTCGCCTTCGGAACTATTGTGGCTCGGGGGCTCAGCCCAGTCGCTGCGATCACGTTGTCGAGCCTCGCCTTTGCCCTCAGTCACTTGCAATACTCACCGGCGGCCATGTTTGTCGTCTTTTTGAGCGGCGTGGGGTTTGGCGTCCTGCGGATGATGAGCGGGACGGTGATCGTCCCGATTATTGCGCACATGACGGCGAATGCGAACGTCTTGTTCCTCAACTGGATCGCGTCCAATCCCCCAACGTGAGGGGTTGCCGAGCGTCTGTTCTAGCGTCATGTGACCGGCATGAGCGACGATCTCACCAAAGAACAAATATACGATATTCCTCCCGGTTACGTCCCTCTGCCTTGGCATAGAGGGTTTGGGCGCCAAGTTGGCCCCCTTTTCGAAAAACGGGATGAGACAGGTTTCACGCGGGCATTTCGCGTTGGGGAACACCACACCAATGGCATGATGAATGCGCATGGCGGCATGCTCATGACCTTCGCGGACATGGCCTGGGGATCAGCGGTCGAAAAAAACGAGGACACATGGTGGGTCACGATCCGCTTGGTTTGCGACTTTCTTTCAGGGGCCAAACACGGCTCGTGGATTGAAGGACGCGGCGAAGTCCTGTCCGTCGTCGACAATATCTACACCGTCGAAGGCCGCATCTGGAGCGGGGACAAAACCCTGATGACCGGCTCTGGCATATTCAAAATTATTGAGAAACGAACCTAAAACATGGCTGATGATTTCAAAGAAATGAGCCCGGAAGAGGCCAATCTTCTCGCCCGTTATCGCGGCGCGAAACCAGAGGCACCAGCCTGGTTTAACGAAGCCGTCGAGACGCCTTACGAAGAGCACTTCGTGGACGTTGACGGTGTGACCGTACGCTATCAGGCTTGGGGCGATCCAGCGCTGCCAGGCTTGATGCTGTCGCATGGCAATGGCGCGCATGCTCATTGGTTCGATTTCATAGCCCCGGCGCTTGCCGGCCAGTACCGCATCATCGCCCCGAGCTTTTCCGGCATGGGCGATAGTGACTGGCGTGAAAAGTATAGCTTTGAGCGGTTCGCGGATGAGCAAATGGCGGTCTGCGAGCATGCAGGCCTGTTCAAAGACGGTCGCAAGCCGGTGATTGTCGCGCACTCGTTTGGCGGCTTCATCACGCTCCATACGGCGCAAAATCATTCGGACCGGTTCGCCGGGGTCGTCATCGTCGATAGTGGCCTGCGCCCGCCTGAAGACGAATGGGACGGCCCGCCGCGCCGGGCCCGCGGAAACCGGGCTTATGCCAGCCTAGACGCCGCTTTGGCGCGCTTTCGGCTAGCGCCCCCGCAACCTTGCGAGAACCATTATATCGCCGACTATATTGCCCGACACAGCCTCAAAGAGACCACCAATGAGGCGGGACAAACCGGCTGGATTTGGAAGTTCGATCCGCAGATCTTCTTCAATTTCGAGTTCAGCAAAATGTCGACCAATATGCTGGAGAATATTACCTGCCGCGTCGCAATGATGCGCGGCGAGGACTCGGTCCTCGTGACCAATCGAATTTGGGATTATATGCGCTCCCTGCGCGAGGGCATGGACATGGTCTCAATCCCGGACGCGCAACACCATGTGATGCTTGATCAGCCGCTCGCCTTCATCGAAGCGGTCAAAGATCAGCTAAATCGCTGGGACTATTAAATTTAGAGATTGCGTTTCGGGCCCGCCCAGTTAAACACCGCGCGCCATGATCGAAATCATTCCGGAAACCCCTGACCAGCATGCCGCCGCCATTGAGGCGCTGTATGACCGCACGTTTGGGCCAGGACACTTTGCCAAAACCGCCGAGCGTCTGCGCGAGGGGAACGCCTCTCTGCCGGACGTGACCCGCGTCGCGGTGTCAGACGGCAAGGTGATCGGCGTGTGCCGAGTCTGGCCGATTTTCGTTGGCGCTGATCGCGTACCGGCGGTCTTTATC
>JBCBGJ010000095.1:0-8253 GCA_038526925.1 Pseudomonadota bacterium | reverse complement strand
TCTGGGTCAAGGTGCGCAGTATCGTCTGAGAAGGGGGGCAGGGATTGCTGTGTTCCAGAAAGAATATCTGGGGCGTATTTGGCCAGCGCCTCCGCCATGACGCCCGCTTTGAATAGGAAAATACCGGCGTTCCAATAATAGGTGCCCGTTTTGAGGTAGCCCTCGGCAGTCGAAAGATCCGGTTTCTCAACAAACTCTTCGACACGCTTTACGGACGTTTCGGATGGCTCTGCTTTAATATAGCCATAGCCCGTCGCAGGATGAGTTGGTTCGACACCAAACGTGACAATCGCGCCAGTCTCCGCAGCTTCTGCCGCAAGGGCGATCGCATTTTGGAAAGCGGGCACGTCGCGAATATCATGATCGGCTGGCAGGATGAGGACGAGGTCGTCTGGCTCATTCGCGAGACATGCAGCGGCCACAGCGGGCGCAGAGTTTCGACCAAACGGCTCAAGTATTCTCCGCGAGCCCGGCAAGGCAGCGGCGAGCAAGGATCCGTGCCGTTTTGAACCAATCACGAGCGGGCGTGTGAAGGCCAAGTCCGATCGAAAGCTTGAGGCAAAGCGATAGGCAGTGTCCTCGATCATACTGCGCTGGGTGGTCAGGGGTAGAAACTGCTTCGGCCGAGCGGGCGTCGAAAGCGGCCACAAACGCGTTCCTGCGCCGCCACAAAGAATGACCGGATGAATTTTGTACGTCATTATAATCCCAGCGAACGCTTTAGTTCCGGCCGTCCCGACCTAATAGCCCAAAAAACTGCAGAATTCATGCCTGTTTTTGAAGGCTGACTAGACGACGCCAATGGCGAGGCAATCATGAACGTGCAAGAGGCCAATCGGTTCGTTTTCCGACGACACAATAAACAGCGCTGTAATGCGATATTCGCTCAACATGGAGAGTGCTTCAGCGGCCAATCCGTCATCTCGGATCGTGCGTGGATTTCGCGTCATAATATCCGCGGCGGTGAGGTCAGTCTTCGGGCCGCTTAGCGCCCGCCGGATATCACCGTCTGTGATAATCCCGATCAGCTTTGACTGCTCGACCACGCCGCAGCATCCAAAACCGCCCGCAGTGATCGCAGCGACGATATCAGAAAAAGCCGCATCCGGCGCGCAAAGCGGCATCTCCTTATGATGCATCAGGTCAGTGACCCGTTTCAGCGCTGCGCCAAGTTTGCCGCCCGGGTGGAACGTGTGAAAATCTCTTTGGCTGAAGCCCTTTAAGCGCAGCAGCGCAACACAGAGCGCGTCGCCAAGGGCGAGCATTTGCGTCGTCGATGTGGTCGGGGCCTTTGTAATGCCGCAGGCTTCCGCGGATTTCGGAACCATAAGTGCTACGTTGGAGGCTTCTGCGAGCGTCGATCCAGCTCCCGAGGTCATCCCGATCAGCGGAATATCGAAGCGTCCGCAATAGCCAATAATATCGCCAAGCTCTGGTGTTTCGCCGGAATTGGAGAGCGCGAGCACGACGTCTTCATCAGCGATCATGCCGAGATCGCCGTGGCTCGCTTCGCCTGGATGCACGTACAAAGCGGGCGTACCCGTCGATGCGAGGGTCGCTGCGATTTTCCGGGCGACGTGCCCTGATTTGCCCATCCCGGTGACGATCGTGCGGCCGGTCGCGGACTTGATTGTATCCACAGCGGCTTGAAACGCGCGTGCGAGCGGCGCGTCATCATTTTGAAGCGCGTCCATGAGGGCGGTGAGGCCAAGCTGTTCTGTTTCGAGAACTTCAAGCGCTGTCAGCCGTGGCGAAGACATATCTGGTGTCCTTAGATGAGGTATTAGCGGTCTAGAGGGATTAGCAATATTTCGTCCAGTGGTGATTAAACCACTCCGTGAATTGCCCGAGGCCGTCTTCGAGGCTGACTTTTGGAGAGAAATCCAGTTCAGCCCTGGCGCGATCAATGACAGCCCAGGTCTTTTCCAGATCGCCTTTCTGCATTGGTTCGAATTCTTTTTCAGCGGCGCGCCCAACCCCTTTTTCGGTGAGCTGGATAAAATCCATCAGCTGTTCGGGACGGTCATTCCCGAGATTGTAGACCCGGTGGGGAACCTCGAAGCCAAGACCACTCGCCGGGCGATCCAACGCGGCAATCGTCCCCGCGACGATATCATCGATGAAAGTGAAATCGCGGCTCATCTTACCATGATTGAACACCCGGATCGGTTCGCCTTTCAGTATCTTCTCGGCAAAGATCCAATAGGCCATGTCTGGCCGGCCCCATGGCCCATACACCGTGAAGAATCGCAGTCCCGTTAAAGAGAAACCGTAGAGCCGCGCATAGGATTGCGACATGATTTCATTCGACTTCTTTGTGGCGCCATAGAAGGAGACGGGGTCGTCGGTTTGGTCCGTTTCAGCGAATGGAATTTTCGTGTTGCCGCCATAAACCGAAGAAGACGAGGCGTAGACCATATTCTCGATCTCAAGCTTACGCGCGAGCTCGAGCATTGCAAAATGCCCTTCCAAATTAGCCTCGGTATAGGCAGCGGGGTTTTGCAGTGAGTATCGAACCCCCGCTTGCGCCGCGAGGTGGAGGATTTTGGTCGGGCGTCGTCCATCGAGCGCTAGATGCAGGGCGACTGGGGAGGCGACATCGACTTCGTGAAACGAAAAGTCGCCTTCTGCACACAGAGTTGCCAACCGGTCCTGCTTCAGCTGCGCCGTATAATAATGATTAAGATTATCAAACCCGATGACGGTGCGGCCTTGCGCGAGCAGGGCTTTCGCCACATGCGCGCCGATAAAGCCTGCTACTCCTGTGATCAGGATCGTCATCTTTTTCCTTTTTGGCCCGTCCAGGTTGGCCTTTGCGATGTGTCACATAGGGGAATTGCCAGAGTTCGAACACACGCGGGCTGACATTTGCAAAACCATTATGAGGCGCGCAGCAAGTTCACGCAATGATGCGGCTTCGATTTTAGAGCGCATGAGGGGGGACGCTTGGAAATCTGCCGCGTCTTGAGTAGGAGCTACCCTAGCAGACTTTCCTGCGCCAGTTATGGGGTCTCCATGAAGACGCTGATCGTCATTCCGTCTCGTTACGCATCGACCCGGTTTCCACAAAAGCCGCTGCATTTGATCGCAGGTCAGTCTTTATTGGCGAGGGTGGTCGAGATTGCTCAAATCTGCGCGGCGTCTAGCGCTGACATCCAGTATGTCGTGGCAACCGACCATGAGACAATCGAGCGCCACGCAAAAGAGATCGGCGCCCCGGTTGTGATGACAGACCCCGATCTGCCGTCTGGGACTGACCGCGCCCTCGCCGCGGCAAATGCGGTGGCACCAGACGCGGAATTCATCGTCAATCTACAAGGCGATGCGCCCTTTACGCCGCCGGATTATATCACCGCGATTATTGAGGCTGGCCGCGAGACCGCGCTCGATGCGGTAACGCCCATCGTTCAAATGCCCTGGGAGGATTTGGACGAAGTGCGCGAGCGCAAGAAGCAAACGCCATTCTCAGGAACATCTTGTATTGTGAATGCGCAGGACGAAGCGCTTTGGTTTTCCAAGAATATATTGCCCGCCATTCGAAAAGAAGACCAGCTGAGGGCAGCGGGGCCTCTATCCCCGGTTTGGCGGCATATAGGACTGTACGGATATAAACGCGCCGCCTTGGAGCGGTTCGTGAGCCTTCCCGAAGGACACTATGAGCAGCTCGAAGGCTTGGAGCAGCTGCGGTTCCTCGAAAACGGAATGCGGATCCGTGCCGTGAAAGTGCCCGCGAAGAAAAGCGCAATGTGGGGCATTGATACCCCGCAAGACGCTGAGCACGCCGAGCAATTGATCGCCAAACATGGTGAGCCGCTAAAGGCTTACCGGTCATGACGGATATCTATATCGTCCGCCACGGCAACACGTTTGATAAAGGCGATACGATCACGCGGGTCGGGGCACGTACAGACTTGCCATTATCATCCTCCGGACAGACCCAAGCCGAAGCCCTTGCACTGCACTTCATGGCGCTCGTTCCAGCTGGCTTCAGCGCCGCCTATTGCAGCGAATTGCAGCGGACACGCCAAACGGCGGAGACCATCCTGGCAGTTCGCGATAAAGCGCCTGCTCTGGCGACGCTCGAATTCCTACGCGAAGTCGATTATGGCGTTGACGAAAATCAACCAGAAGACGCCGTGATTGCCCGCATCGGTGAAGCTGCTTTGGTCGCTTGGGATAAGGAGGCTGTGCCGCCGCCCGGGTGGGAGGTCGATCCGGAGGCGTTAAAAGGCGAATGGCGAGACTTGCTCAAATCGATTACGTCAGAAGGTGCCGCGGCACCTGTTTTGATCGTCACTTCAAATGGTATTGCGCGCTTCGTTCTTGACGCAATCACAGAGTTCGAAATCCAACCTAAATCGATCAAGCTGAAAACCGGCGCTTATGGGCACCTTCGTGCCAGCGGCGACTCGGTTAAATTGGTGCGTTGGAACGTGCGTCCCTAATTCACGATTTCGTGGATCGCTTTTAGCTCTTTTAGCAATGGCTCAGCCGCCGTCAGCGGTAGGCAGCTTGGGCCATCGCAAAGCGCTTTATCTGGATCCGTGTGGAACTCCAGGAAAACGCCATCCGCGCCTGCGGCGACCGCTGATTTTGCGATAATGCTCACGCCCTCACGGCGGCCACCGGTTGACGCCCCAGCCGTGCGCGGGTCTGCGCCCGGGAGTTGAACGGCGTGGGTCGCATCAATCGAAACCGGGCATCCGAGCGCTTGCATCTGCTGAATGCCGAGCATGTCGACGACGAGATTGTTGTAGCCAAGGCTGGTGCCGCGTTCGCAGAGAATGAGCCGATCCCCAGGCAGGACTTCTTTGACCTTGCTCACAATATTCTTTGTGTCCCAGGGGGCCATGAATTGTGTTTTCTTCGCGTGGACGACGCAGCCATTCTTATCAGCGGCCTTGGCGGTTGCGATCACCAGATCGGTTTGCCGAACAAGGAACGCTGGAAGTTGAACCAATTCCGCAACTTTCGCGACGGCGTCAGCTTGATGAGGTTCGTGCAAATCGGTGCAGACCCCGACGCCAAGCTCCTGCTTAATTTCCGCGAGCATCGGCACACCTTTTTCGAAGCCAGGGCCGCGATAGGATGTGATCGAGCTCCGGTTGGCTTTATCAAAACTCGCCTTGAAGATGTAAGGCAAGCCGAGGCGTTCACAGATGGTTTTCAACTCGCGACCAACGGTCAGAGCGAGGTCCATATCCTCAAGCACATTCAGACCCGCGATGACCGCAAGCGGCGCGCCAGTGCCGATTTTCCAGTTTTGAGACGGAACAGTGACCAGGCTCATTTGAGGCCTCCATAAGTCGGACAGTTTTGCCCGCTCTTAGTCAACGAAAGCCTCGTTGGCCAGAGTATGGGGCAGGGTTTGGTCGATGCATAGCAGCCGCAACGCCAAATCCCGGCTGTACAAAGATTTCCGCCGTGATATAGCGCTCTCAAAGTTCATATAAAGGATCGTTGATATGTCTCAGGACTACGCCGTTGCAGACATCAGCCAGGCCGATTTCGGCCGGATGGAAATCGAGATTGCTGAAACCGAAATGCCGGGCCTTATGGCTGCGCGCGAAGAATACGGGACCAGCCAACCACTTAAAGGCGCACGCATTGCGGGCTCTTTGCACATGACGATTCAGACGGCTGTTCTGATCCAAACCCTCGAAGCGCTCGGCGCCGAGGTCCGCTGGGCGAGCTGCAATATCTACTCAACCCAAGACCACGCTGCGGCAGCGATTGCAGATGCCGGAACGCCAGTTTTTGCTCACAAAGGTGAAACGCTGGACGAGTACTGGCAGTTCGCCGACCGCATTTTCGAATGGCCAAACGGTGAGACCGTCAACTTGATCCTCGATGATGGCGGCGATGCCACCATGTATCTGATCCTCGGTGAGAAAGCTGAAGCCGATCCGTCCATTCTCGATCATCCTACTTCTGAGGAAGAAGAAGCGCTGTTCCGTCAGATCCGTAAGCGCATGACCGGAACGCCGGGCTGGTTTACACGTATCAAGTCAAACATTCGCGGTGTGTCTGAAGAGACAACAACGGGTGTGAACCGCCTTTATCAACTGGCGAAGAAGAACGAACTTCCTTTCCCAGCAATCAACGTCAACGACTCCGTCACCAAGTCCAAGTTCGACAACAAGTACGGTTGTAAAGAGTCGCTCGTCGACGCGATCCGCCGCGGCACAGACGTCATGATGGCTGGTAAGACAGCTTTCGTTGCGGGCTATGGCGATGTTGGGAAAGGCTCAGCGGCGTCTTTGTCAGGCTCTGGCGCGCGCGTTACCGTTTCTGAAGTCGATCCAATTTGCGCGCTGCAAGCGGCTATGGATGGCTACGACGTTCAGACCATCGACACGATGGCATCCAAGGCGGATATCTTCGTCACGGCAACCGGCAATAAAGACATTCTGACCGTCGATCATATGCGTGCGATGAAAGACATGGCGATCGTTTGTAACATTGGCCACTTCGATAACGAAATTCAGGTCGAAAGCCTGCGCAATTTCAAATGGACGAACATCAAGCCGCAAGTTGACATGATTACCTTCCCAGATGGCAAGCGGATCATTCTTCTTTCCGAAGGGCGCCTGGTGAATCTGGGCAACGCCACAGGTCACCCAAGCTTCGTGATGTCAGCCTCCTTCACCAACCAGGTGCTGGCGCAGATCGCCCTCTATGAGAACAAAGGCGAGTACGAAAACGACGTCTACACATTGCCTAAGCATTTGGACGAAAAAGTTGCGATGCTGCACCTTGCGAAACTCGGCGTTGAGCTGACCGATCTTTCAAAAGATCAGGCCGACTATATCGGCGTGGAGCAAGAAGGCCCATTCAAGCCTGAGCATTACCGCTACTAATCCAAAGCTTCTGGAGAAAAGCTATGCCTTTACAGCACCACGAATTTACATCCGAAAGCGTTTCAGAGGGACACCCAGATAAAGTCTCAGATCAGATTTCTGACGCGATCGTTGATCTGTTTCTGAGCAAAGACCCAACCGCAAAGGTTGCGGTCGAAACGCTGACGACCACCAATCGCGTGGTGCTGGCCGGTGAAGTGCGTACCAATAATGGCGCCGTCATCACCAAGGACGAGATGAACCAAGCGGCGCGCGACGTAGTCAAGAAAATTGGCTATGAACAGGACGGGTTCCACTGGGAAAAGATGGCGGTCGAAAACCATGTGCACGGCCAGTCGGCTGAAATTGCGCAGGGTGTTGAGGCCGGCCAAGGTCTGCACCAGGAAGAAGGCGCGGGCGATCAGGGCATTATGTTTGGCTATGCCACGGATGAGACCCCTGAATTGATGCCAGCGACCCTGGTCTATTCTCACAAAATCCTCCGCGATCTCGCAGAGCTTCGTCATAGCGGCAAACACCCAGAGCTCGAGCCTGATGCAAAGAGCCAGGTGACATTGCAATATGATGGCTCTCGTCCGGTCGGCGTAAATGCGATCGTTGTGTCTCATCAGCACAAGGAGTCTGCGACCCTCGAACAGCTCCGCGAAATCATTCGTCCAGTTTTGACGAGTGTTTTGCCGGAAGGCTGGTTCCCGGATGAGGACAAGTTTTACGTCAACCCAACTGGTCGTTTTGTGATTGGCGGGCCTGACGGTGATGCGGGTCTAACAGGTCGTAAGATTATCGTTGATACGTATGGCGGCGCGGCGCCTCACGGCGGCGGTGCGTTCTCTGGGAAAGATCCCTCAAAAGTTGACCGTTCGGCAGCCTATGCGACCCGATACCTGGCCAAGAACGTTGTGGCGTCAGGCCTCGCAAAGCGTTGTAATATCCAGGTAAGTTACGCAATTGGCGTCGCTCAACCCCTGTCTTTATATGTCGATACATTCGGTACAGGCGCCGTGGGCGAAGACACGATTGCCAAAAAGCTTCGTGAGCTGGTCGACCTTAGTCCTCGCGGAATTCGCAATCATCTCGGCCTGGAAGCACCGATTTACAGTCCGTCCGCTGCCTATGGCCATTTCGGCCGTGAAGCGACGGCGGATGGCGCTTTCAGCTGGGAAAAAACGGATCTTGTAGACGAGTTAAAATCGTTGGTGCGGTAGATTTAGGCGATTGCCTAACATCTAGCCATCGAGCTTGAGATGCTATTCCAGGTGTCTCAAGTTTGGTGTTTTTCCAGAATTACTGTTGTCGTCTCACAGGCGATGTGCATACCTCTGCACGAGAATGATCGAGGCCTAGGTCTCGGCGCGAGGGAGTCATCCGTGAGTAGTGTGCAGCCATTTTTCTC
>JBCBGJ010000094.1:0-8275 GCA_038526925.1 Pseudomonadota bacterium | reverse complement strand
GCGGGCATTGGATGTCTTCAAATCGAATATCTATGCCGGGCTCGTTGTCCTTGCAGGGCTCTGTTTGGCGGCTGTCCAACAGACGAGACCCAGATAGAGAACCACCGTCGCGCCCGTCACGCTGGTCGCAGTCGCGGCACCGACTAAGAGCCCGAAATTGAAGGTGAACCCGAGCCATGCTTGGGGCCACCAAGTGACACGCTTCATGAAGGGATAGGCTGCGACCATGGGCAGCGCCAACAAAGCCACCACTTTGGCATCGTTCGGCAAGGTCAACCAAACCAGAAACCCAACACCGATCTGCGCAGCGAGGAAAATGTAAGCCTGTTGCAGCGTGACCTCGCCGGACGGAAGCGGCCTGGACGCCGTGCGCTTTACCTGCGCGTCGATGTCTTTGTCTTGGATGTCATTCCAGGTGCAGCCAGCCCCCCGCATGGCCACAGCGCCGATCGCAAAGAGCGGGATCCACAATAGGTCAATCCACTGAAACCCCGCCGGAATACGCATCTGTGCGAGCCCCATCCAGCACGGGATGAGCAAAAGCCAAATTCCAACCGGACGGTCCCAGCGTGCCAGTGCCGCATATGGCCGACTGCTGTCCGGCAAGCTTTTCAGCCAGTCGGGCAGCGCGCTATCCAACGGGATGGCGCGGCTGGACGTCTTTTCTGGATCAGTCGAGTCGTTCATACCGCCTGTATAGCGATTTTTATTTACTGTGCCATGACTTAACCTGAGTGGCAGTGCAGCCTATAGACGCCGCATGAGCCACATTGCCCGCCTGTATACACCGAAGCCACTCGCCGAAGGGGAGGAAATCTCGCTACCGGCCGATCAGAGCCGCTATCTGACCCGAGTGATGCGCCTCGAGGCAGGGGCGATCGTGCGCGCGTTTAATGGCGCGGATGGAGAGTGGCAGTGCACGCTCGCGGGAACACCAAAGTCTGTTGCACTGGTCCCGCAGCAACAGGTGCGGCTGCAATCCTCTAGCCCAGATCTAAAGCTGCTTTTCGCTCCGATCAAAAAAGCGCGAACCGATTTCATCATCGAGAAGGCGACCGAGCTTGGTGTTCGAACCATCCAGCCGGTTTTCACTCAATACAGCCAATCCAATCGGGTGCGGATTGATCGGTTTGAAAGCTTGGCCATAGAAGCCGCCGAACAATCCGAACGTATGGATGTTCCGCAGATTCATGAAGCCCGCGCATTGCCGAAACTGCTCTCCGAATGGGACGCAAGTCGTCCGCTCATCTTCTGTGATGAGAGCCCGCAGGCTATTTCATTGGCGACTTATTCTAAACAGTTGAATGAGAAACCTGCGGCCATCTTGGTCGGACCAGAAGGCGGTTTCTCGCCAAAAGAGTGGGAAATGCTGCGATCTCTCGACTTTGTGATGCCCATTACCCTAGGGCCACGTATCCTTCGCGCTGAAACAGCGGTTGTGTCAGCGCTCTCCCTTTGGCAATCGCTGGTTGGCGATTGGCAGAAAGCTCCCTATCTGGCTGAAAGCGAATTACTTGCGAGGAGGGCAGG
Source organism: Pseudomonadota bacterium (assembly GCA_038526925.1). GTDB lineage: Bacteria > Pseudomonadota > Alphaproteobacteria > Caulobacterales > Hyphomonadaceae > Henriciella. Next base: position 6,745 of record JBCBGJ010000094.1, on the reverse strand, counting down.
GGCGTGACGACACCGACAAAGGATATCGATGAATCCGCGCCGCGCATTTCGGGCAAAGCCGAATTGGTAGAATGGTTCGAAGCTGGCTCGAAGCCCAAATCCGACTGGCGCATCGGCACCGAACACGAGAAATTCGGATTTACGTGGAACGAACTGAAGCCGCTTCCCTATGACGGCGACGCCTCCATTCACGCCATGCTCGCAGGTTTGCGGGACCAGTTTGGATGGACGCCAATCGAAGAGAACGGATATCTGATCGGGCTCAAAAAAGGCGGCGCGAGTGTTAGCCTTGAACCCGGCGGTCAGTTTGAGCTTTCTGGAGCGCCGTTAGAGCATATCCATGAAACCTGTAATGAGGTTGGCCAACACCTGGAAGAAGTTCGCCAAATCGCAGATCCACTCGGCATCGGATTCATTGGCCTGGGCGCAAGCCCGATCTGGTCAATGGAAGAGACGCCCATCATGCCCAAGGGCCGCTATAAAATCATGCGCGCCTATATGGAAAAGGTGGGCCGCCTTGGTCGGCAAATGATGTTCCGGACCTGCACGGTGCAAAGCAATCTCGACTATGGCTCAGAAGCAGACATGGTCAAAAAATTCCGAACATCTCTGGCGCTTCAGCCACTTGGTACGGCGATGTTTGCCAATTCTCCGTTTTTGGAGGGCCGTCCAAACGGGTTTCTATCCTATCGCTCGCAGATCTGGACAGACACCGACCCTGACAGGACTGGCATGTTGCCGTTCGTTTTTGAAGATGGCTTCGGTTTCGAACGTTATGTTGATTACGCCCTCGATGTTCCGATGTATTTCGTCCGGCGCGGCGGTACTTATCACGATGCGTCGGGGTTGAGCTTTCGCGACTTTATGAAGGGCGAACTCCCAATCATGCCCGGCGAACTTCCGGCAATAGACGATTTCGAGGATCACTTATCGACCATCTTTCCAGAAGTTCGTTTGAAACGCTTCTTAGAAATGCGCGGAAGTGATTCGGGGCCATGGTCCCGTCTATGTGCTTTCTCAGCATTCTGGACCGGCATCCTCTACGATGAAGGCGCCCTGGACGCGGCTTGGGAGCTTGTAAAAGATTGGACCGATGGAGAGCGCGAAGCTCTACGTCAGACCGTTCGCACCATCGGATTAAGCGCCCCTGTTCCTGGTGGCCGGACCCTTCAAGAGTTTGGGAAAGAGGTTCTCGACATCGCTCGCGCCGGTCTTCGCGCGCGCAGCAAGCTTTCGGTTTCAGGAGACGACGAAACAGGCTTCCTTCAGGAGCTGGATCGCACCCTCGCGACTGGAATGACGCCCGCGGATGAGTTGCTTCAGGCGTATAAATCCGAGTGGAATCAAGACGCCAGCCAAGTCTTTAAGGCACTGGCCTACTAGTATAACAAAAATACAACAGGTATTCATATTATTGGTTGCGTCTGCAATTGAGACAATCAGACAATGAACTCAAGATCACTTTGAACAATTCATTGTGCAGTGCGGTTGGATATTGGGAGATATAATCCAAGCCACGCTCAATGTGTTGAAAATGAGTGAGAAACTTTATGAAAACCTCAGGATTACGCGCTCGCCTCGTGAAGGCGACCGCCCTTACAACCCTATTCGGAACGCTCGCCGTTCCATACGCGATCGCGCAAGAAGATACCGAGGACGCCGTCCAGGAAACGGTCATCGTAACAGGAACGCGTATCGCTAACCCGAATCTGACATCAAGCAGTCCGATTACGAATGTTGGCGCCGAAGACTTGACCCTTTCAAACACGGTCAATGCAGAACAGTTCCTGAACCAGCTTCCGCAAGTCATTCCTGGGTTTGACTCCAGTTCAAACAATCCGGGGATTGGTGAGGCGACTGTCGACCTTCGAGGTTTGGGCGACAATAGAACTTTGGTTCTCGTGAATGGACGACGTTATGTGACATCCAACCAAAACCCGGGAGCCGTAGACCTAAATACAATTCCTGCGGCCCTGGTTGAACGCGTCGACATCCTCACGGGTGGTGCGTCTGCCGTTTATGGTTCTGACGCCATGGCGGGCGTCGTCAACTTCATCATGAAGGAAGACTTCGAAGGCCTTGAAGCCTCTGCCGGATATGAAACATCAGAAACTGGTGACGGCGATATCTATACCGCTGGGCTGACGTTCGGCGGCAACTTCGCGAATGATCGCGGTAACGCTGTTCTGAGCCTCGAATACACGCAACGTGAGCCCGTATTCCAAGGTGATCGCGATGCATCGGAATTTGCGCTCATCGACAATGGCGCAGAAGGCGGGTTCGCAGAGACAGGTTCGGTCAACATTCCATCTACGTTCGTATTCAATGGAGGCGTGAACTATACAGACATTCTGGGCATTGAGCCGCCATGCTCAGTAGAAGGAACTGCTGAAGCCGTCGATGAAAATGGTGCACCTTCAGGTTTTTGCTCTTCAGACAGCATCGGTTTCATCTTCAATCCCGAGGGACCAGGAATTCTGCCATTCATCAATTCTGGCCCGAACACAAATCGATACAATTACGCACCAGAGAACTATCTTCAGATTCCTCAGGAGCGGTATTCAATCTACTCGAACGTCACCTATGATTTGACTGAGAATGTTGAAGCCTTCGCGCAGGCTGTTTTTGTAACCAGCCAAACAGAGCAGCTTTTGGCGCCAACGCCAATTTTCACAACGCTCACGGTCAATTTGGACAACCCATTCCTTCAGGATGATCCTCAAGCGCTGGCGGCGTTAACGGCGATTTCCAACGCCCAAACCACGACGAATGCCGATGGCGAAAGGGTACCTAACCCTGATACAGATGGGAACGGCGTTGCAGACGCGGTATTCTCAGCAGGACGTCGTTTCCTCGAGACCGGAGGACGGTTATCAGACATCCGGAATGACAGCTTCCAAATCAATGGCGGCCTTCGTGGATCGTTCACTGACACCTGGGACTGGGATCTCTTCGCCTCATTCGGACAAGCGGAAACGGCCGTTTCTCAAACCGGCAACATCTCTCTGTCTGGCTACGTCTCTGCTGTCGCCAATGGGACGGCAAACATCTTTGACGAGAACGGACTAAGTCAATCTGTCATTGATGCGATCTCCGTGACTGGGATCATTACCGGGCAAACGGAGCAATTCGTTCTCTCTGGTTCTACAAGCGGCGATCTGTTTGGCCTGACGTCGCCATTGGCTGAAACACCAATTGCTGTTGCGATTGGCGCCGAGTACCGAGAGGAAAACCTTGAAACGCGCGGCGCAGGGCTTGGTCCTGATGTGCGCGGCTTCAATCAAGCGCCAGATATTTTTGGTGGTTTTGATGTTGCGGAACTCTTTGGCGAGATCAGCGCGCCGTTGATTGAAAACCAACCACTTGCCGAAGAACTCACGTTCTCTGGCGCGTATCGCCTCTCTGATTATTCTGTCGAAGGCGTCGGGCAGGTCAGCTCTTATGCTGCCGGCCTGAGCTGGGTCCCTGTCGAGGGTCTCCGCTTCCGCGGCCAATATCAGCAAGCGGTCCGCGCCCCAAACATTGGCGAACTGTTCCAGCCCCAAGTTAACGGATTTCCGAATATTTCTGACCCATGCTCGGGTGGCTCCAATGGTGGATTTGATGACCTAACAGCTGCAGAGCAAACCGCCGCCACAAACAATTGTGAAAACAATACGGTTGCTACAGCAAACGTCCCAGCAGATGCTACGGGCTCGTCTCTTCAAGTAAACTCTCAAATTGAAGGACTTTTCGGTGGCAACCCAAATTTGTTCGAAGAGACGGCAGAAACAATCACGCTTGGCGCCGTTTGGGAACCGAGCTTCATTGATAACCTCGCCCTGTCGCTGGACTATTTCGACATCCAAATTGAAGATGTTATCTCCACGGTTCCGTCTCAAACCATTTTCGATTTTTGCTATCTTGAAGGCCTAACCGATTTCTGTGGTGCAATCCGTCGAAATCCAGATGGCACGGTGAATACGTTTGACTCCTTCTCGCGTAATGCTGCCGAACTCAGCACGTCGGGCTGGGATGCTCCGATTGATTACACCTACGATGCGAACGAGTATGGCATCTTCGGATTGTATTCCATCGTCACCTATACAGAGACGAACACGCTCATTCCGCTTCCAGGCGAAGACCCAATTGAATTCGTAGGGTTCTATGGCGCTACGGTTGGGCAACCTACTCCAGAATGGAGCTTTAACACGCGTCTTGACTGGAGTTGGCAGGAGTATGGCGCGCGTTTGCGTTGGACACGTATTTCCGAAGTCGAAGATGACCTCTTCGCGAACGGCGGAACGCCTGACCTGTTCGTCGAGAGCATCGGGGCTTATGACCAATTTGATCTGACGCTGTTTTGGGATGCCGCGGACAATGTCACACTGACCTTTGGTGTAGAAAACCTGTTGGACGAAGGTTGGCAATTTGTTGGTGACGACGCTGCTGAGCAATCCAACACGTATCCAGCCACCTATGACACGCTGGGCAGAACATTCTTCGGACGGGTCTCTGCTCGTTTCTAGAGCGTGCTAAGCCTTTCAAAACAAGAACAGCGGGTCTTTCCAGGCCCGCTGTTTTTTTATCTTCGCACCGCAGGAGTTTCGATCTCCAAACCTTTCGCGCGGGATGCGAGGTAGAGTTCAACTGCGAGATAGGTTGGGTCGCCAAAGGGGAGGGGTTCTGCGCGGACCCCTGTGTCACAGTCTCTCAGGCGTCGCTGAAGAGATCCGAGCGATTGCCATTCCAGACGATAGGCCGGGAAACCGTTGCCATGTCCTTGGCTGATCGTATCGCCGCGAAGCTGTGTGCCCCAACTTTCAGTGTGACACTGTTGGCAGGAAAGATTGAATTGGCCTCGGCGGGTAAGGAAGTAGTCTCGTCCCTCATCAATATAGGGCTGGGTCGCCTCATCGATTTCAATATCGATCGCCATGCCCATTGACTGCTCTGCCACATAGGCGGTGACCGAAAGCAGTGCCTCGCTCTCATAAGTCCATGGCGCTGCGTCTTGATGCTCGGTGCGGCATTGATTGATGCGCCCTTCAAGATTCTGAAGCACACCGGTCGTCTTATTCAGTTTTGGATATCGCGTCGCCACGCCCACCATTCCGTCGGCGTGACACGACACACACGAAGGCGAAACTTCATCTGAGGCATTGAAGAGCTCCGCGCCGCGATCCACCCAGAGATAGCCGGGGTTCTCAAAATCATCTTCTTGGAGTCGCTGCGTTTCTGCCGTCAAAAAAGCCAGCCCGGATTTCAGATCTGCGTCGGCGATTTCTACCGGCTCCGGATCGATTGCGTCTGCCGTGCAGCCGGCCGCGACCAGAATCCCAGATGCCAGAAATGCTCGCATCATGTGACGGTGATAGACGCTGTATCGCTCCAGACTTCGCCGTTTTGATCGGTCCACCGGAAGGTCAAAGTCCCGCTGGTCTGGGCTTTCATATGAAATGTGATCAGCGGGTTCGCAGCGATCGCCGGATGGAAATCAGATGCAAAAACCAGAGCGCCATCCAGATCACACTCGAACCGCGAAATGATATCGCGGGGGATGACTTCACCGCGCGATCCGCGCCGAAAACCGCTTTCCATCGGATGACGAATGAGCGCTTTGATTTCAACGACCTCACCTTGGGTGGCTGTATCCGGCACTGAAAGACGAATTCCTGTCATAGCGAGCTCCTACAGCACGACGCACGCGGCGAGCGTGACCACGGTTTCCATACTGCCCGACCACAAAGAGCCATCGCTCATTTCAGCGACTGCCTGGATAGCCTGCGTGCCCGACATTCGGATTCTTGAAGAGACTACGGCTTTCCCTGACAAAGGGGTTAAATGGAACTGTCCGATCAGGGGCAGGGGGTTGCGAGGAGATAGGATGGCGATTTGTTTGACGTAGTCATCCTGCGTCATCGGACTTTCAACGCTAACGGTCAGAGGTACTGAGTGACCGTTTTCTGCGATGGGTGGAAGTTTGACGGTCACGCGCCCCTCTTGGATTGGGCGGTCCCCGAACAAATCTGTGCGCGCTTTTAAAAGATCCGCTTCCGCGGCAAATGCTGAAAGCGGTAACGTGGAGATCAGCACAGCCCCGCCGCCCGCGGTCAAGAAATGGCGGCGCGTCGCGTGGAGAAGCGGTTTGTCCGTCATGTCCTCATTGCCTCTCGCTCAAATAGACTACCAAATCTTCCACCTCTTGAGCGGTGAGGATCGGTTCGTCCTGATACTCTTCTGCTACCTGATATAAGTCGTGAATTCGGTAATAGGAGGGCATCAAGGTTCCTGGGCGCACAATTTGATAATCAACAATGCGCATTCGTAGCTGCCCGGGGCTCAATCGCCCACCGACCGTCGAGAGATCGGGGCCGACATTTCCTTGAAATTCTGCATCTAACTCGTCAATCGCGTGGCACAGGACGCAATGTCCTCGTTCGCGGTCAACGAAGATGCTTTGTCCTCGTTCAGCGATACCTGACTCCGAACTTAGGGCTGCGGGTATAGTATCGCCCACAATCTGCGCCTTGGTCACCAATTGACGCTCTGCGCCTCCGCACGAGGCCAAAGCAAGGAGCAATCCTATAAGCCAGATCCTCACCCAAAGGCCTCATTCGTGATGGTCTCGAACCAATGAGCCGCTTGCGCAGCCTCAGCTTGTCTCACAGCTTTGTCGGCCTGGAGCGGGCTCACACCGCCTGCGCCTTGGATGCTGGAGAGCGCGCCATTGTCGTTCGAATAGACACCCGCGATTGAAACTGCC
>JBCBGJ010000093.1:0-8398 GCA_038526925.1 Pseudomonadota bacterium | reverse complement strand
GTTGCGCATGCAGGGTTAAACAGGAGCCAGTTACAGGAGTGTCCCAATGTTAACTGTCCTTGCTTCAACGTTCGCCCTTGCGCTGGCCTTCGGCCCGCAATTGCAGATCAATCTGCAAGCCGTCTCGGATGAAACGCCGGCGGTTGAAGCTCAAGTCAGCGAGGAAGATGCACCTGCGCAGACTGATCCGGCGCCTGAGGCAGACATCCTGCCTTTGGAAGAGCTTGAAGAAACGATCCTTGAAGAGCGAGATATCGCGGAACCCGAAATCACGGTTATAGAGGAAGCTGCGGAAACGACCCCTGAGCCAGATACCTCAAACGGTGAAGTGCCCGCTGCAGAGTGGCCGGCAATCTTGAATACGGCGAGCGCGGCGCTTGCCGCCGCCGAGACGGCGTCCGGCAAATTTACGCAAACCAATGCTGATGGGACGATTACCACCGGAACATTCGCCTTGAACCGGCCTGGACGGATGCGGTTTGACTATGATGACCCGACCCCGATTTTGATCGTTTCGGATGGTACCACTGTGGCGATGGAAGATAGCGAGCTTGAAACCGTTGACCGCATTCCGATCGGGGCGACCCCGCTAGGTCTTATCTTATCTACGGACTTGAACGTGGATGAGGATGTCGAAGTTCTGAGTATTCTCCGGAATGAAGAGCGTATTGGGATCCGCGTAAGCGATGCGAGCGGCGAACTTGAGGGAACGCTGACCATGGTTTTTGACAAAACGAATTATGACCTGCTGGGTTGGTTGACGGTCGACGGGAATTTCCAAACCACCGTTGTCGATCTCGTCGGTGTCGAGACCAATGTTCGGGTCGATCCGCGATTGTTCCGATTGAATGAAGACGATGAGGAAGAGGACGAGCGCTAAGCTCTGAATGAACAAAACCGGGTCGGCATATGCCGGCCCGGTTTCGCATCTGGTCCGCGTGCGTCCCCTAGTCTCACGTAAACCCCACAGTGACAACAGCTTCGAACTTGTTATCCTCTGTGCATAGATGATATACATACCACTGGTATGTTGCGGGTCAAGTGGAAATAACGGGTCTCATGGGGCGTAGATCAAAATCGGATGCTGAAGAAACGCGTGAGCGCTTGATTGCCGCTGCGAAAGATCGATTCACGCGCGATGGTTACGCTGCGACGTCAATCAATGATATCTGTAATGACCTCGACATCACCAAGGGCGCGCTGTTTCACCATTTTAAATCCAAGCAAGACTTGTTCACCGAGATCTGGACACGTTTGCAAGTTGATATGGACCAAGAGGCACGAGAGGCAGCGATTGCTGCTCGCAGCTTAAGCGATCCTTATAGCGCCTTCCTGGCAGGATGCCGGATCTACCTCGAACACGCGGCGCGCCCGGACTATCAAACAATCGTCCTCGTCGACGGCCCATCTGTGATCGGCCTTAAAGGTTGGTATGAGCAAGACAATGATCTCGGCATCGCCAATGTGCGGGCAGGTGTGCGCTATTTAGCCAAAAAAGGGATCGTGGCAGAGCACCGCGTTTCGGCGCTCGCGATCATGCTGCAAAACGCTCTTAACGGCGCCGGTTTTGCCCTCGCGCGCGAAGCGGACGACCTCACGGCTGAAGGCGTGTACGATGCGTTCGAAACCCTGGTGAAGTCGATCCGTTAGGCCGGCATCAAATCCATGAAGCGTTGGAAAATATAGAAGCTGTCTTGAGGGCCAGGGCTCGCCTCAGGGTGGTGCTGGACAGAGATAATCGGCTTACCGGCAACTTTTAGCCCGCAATTGGTTCCATCAAACAAAGACTTGTGGCTCTCCTCAACGCCTTTGGGGAGGGTTGCGGTATCGACGGTAAAGCCATGATTCATGGACACGATTTCAACCTTGCCGGTTTCGAGGTCCTGTACGGGATGATTCGCGCCGTGATGGCCTTGGTCCATTTTCATCGTCTTCGCACCCAAAGTGAGCGCCAGAAGCTGGTGTCCCAGGCAGATGCCCAGGATAGGCCATTCGCTTTCCACCAAAGCTTTTAACAGCGCGCCGGATCGTTCAAAGGTCGCGGCAGGATCGCCTGGGCCATTCGCCAAGACGATTCCATCAGGATTGAGCGCCTTGATTCTTTCAAATGAGACATCGCCGCTGACGACGGTCGCCCGGGCGCCGACCTCTGCGAGGTTACGCAAAATGTTCTTCTTCACGCCAAAGTCGACCACAACAACATGCTTTTCGGCATGCTCTTGATCCGCGAACCCGGTTGCGAGGTCCCAAAGCCGTTCGGAATGATCCAAGGCGGCCTCAACATCGACTTTTGCGGCCAAGTCCGCCGCTTCCAGCCCAGCCCAGGCCTGGGCGGCTTTTATCAAAGCTGCGGTGTCGATTTTGCCATCTGGCGCGTACTGTATGGCGCATTTCTGCATGCCGTTTTCGCGTATTAGGCGAGTTAGGGCTCGTGTATCGACACCGGATAATCCAACGATACCGCGCTTTGCGAGCCAGGCATCGAAATGATCCTCCGCACGCCAATTCGATGGCGGCGTTATCGCGTCTCTAAACACGGTGCCAACCGCAGCTTTGGCGGCATTTGCGCTGGATTCTTCGTGATCTTCAGGATTGGCGCCAACATTCCCGATGTGCGGAAAGGTAAACATCACAACTTGTTCGGCGTAAGAGGGGTCGGTGAGGATCTCTTGATACCCTGTCATGGCGGTGTTGAAACAAAGCTCACCAACAGCAATTCCGACTTTACCGGAGCCTGTTCCTAGGAAAACAGTTCCATCCGCAAGGGCGATCGCGCCACTCGCCTGACTGGCGAAATTGGATTGATTTTTGTCCATGTAGCTCTTATCTCCCACGTTTCGCTGGACTCAGCGCCCGCCTGTGGCTTTAACGGTTTCTCAGGTAAACGGGTGGCAAATAGAGTGCTGCGACCAGGACCGTCAAGCGGTTTTGGACCTAAAAGGCGGCTTTTAGAGGCTTATACATGGGTCAGTTGGATCAAACCGTCCAAGTCACACTCCGAAATCGCATAAATACCGCGCTCAGCACTGCTGAGTCTGAGGATGCGAACAGTGTGGAATCGCAGACACTGCGCTTAATTAAATGTGCAATGGATGATCGCGACGTGATCGCGAGAAGCCGCGGCGAGTGCTCTGGTTGTGATAATGAAGTGATCTTGGAGCTGCTCGAAACCATGGTTTCTCAGCGCGAGCGCGCCATCAAGCAGTTCGACGATAATGGCCGTATCGCCGAAGCCGAGCGTGAACGCGACGAGATTGAGATCATCTCAGATTTCTTGCCGAAGCCTTTGATGGGTGAGGCCTTGGAAACGGCCGCGGCCGCTGTCGTGACGCAGCTCAGCGCGTCGAAGCTTAAAGATGTCGGCCGGTGCATGACGGCGCTCCGCGAAAAATATCCGGGACGCATCGAGTGTGGTCCGGCCAGCAAAGCTGTTCGCGCTGCGATAGGCTAGACGCCTTCCCCGAAAATGACGCATGATACTCCCGGTACGCTGCGGGAGAGCTAGTCATGAAATCACTATTGGTTGCAATCATTGCCTTGGTTTTGGGGGCACTGATAGGTGTGTTCACTTATACGCGCTTTGTGCCGCCGCCGTTTGACGTGATGGCCCGCGCCGCTGCGTTCGAAGGCGATAATGACTATTTCTTCCAAAACGCCAGCGAGATCTATCCGACCCGCACGGTTGCGAAAGCGGCGACGAGCGAGCCACTGCCGCGAGACGCCGCCGCGCTGGACGGCTTTACCTATGACTATGAAGGGACGAACCGGACGCTGGAGGATCTGTATCAGGATATGGAAACCTCAGGCCTCGTTATTCTCCATGAGGGCAACATTATTCATGAGAGTTATGGGCGCGGCGCCTCAGCGGGAACGAAGTTTACAACTTGGTCTCTGGTGAAGTCGATCACATCGACTTTGGTCGGGGTCGCCGTGGCAGAGGGAAAAATCGACAGCGTCGACGATCAACTGGTCAAGTATCTCCCAGAGGTTGAAGGCACCGCTTATGATGGGGTGACGATCAAACAAGCGCTGCAAATGTCATCTGGCATCCGCTATGATCCAAACCTCTGGGATGGGCAGATGGACGATACGGTTGAGTTCATGACGGAAAGTGTCGTGATGGGAAAATCGCCCGCATTCGACCTCGCCATCAAGTATAAGCGCGATACTGAGCCTGGCACCAAGTTCAACTACAATACGGCAGAGAGCCAGGTCCTGCTGGAGTTGATCCGGCGCGCCACGGGCATGGATGCCGCTGACTATCTGTCGCAGACGATTTGGCAGCCTCTGGGGATGGAGTTCGATGGCGCCTGGATTATTGACAATGCAGGCCAAGACGGCGCGGAGATTGGCGGCGCGTTTTACAATTCTGCTTTGCGAGACTGGGCGCGGTTTGGCCTGTTTATCGAGCAGGGCGGCGTCTGGAATGGCGAGCAAATATTGCCTGTAGACTGGGTCGATCGTGCAACCGTTTCTGACGAAGAGCATTTAAAGCCTGGTGTCGTCCACCCGAACCCAAATCGAGGCTATGCGTGGCACTGGTGGACCTATGCGGATGGGACGTTCACGGCGTCAGGCGCGAATGGGCAAACGCTTTATGTCGATCGCGAGAACGACATCGTGGTCGCCCGGTCAAGCGCGTGGCCTGAGGGCTATGTGCGCGCTTATGACGACCAGAGCTATGCGATGTATAAGGCGCTTGCAGATTGGCTTGATCAGCCTGCGGTCCCGGCCGAGCCTGAAATCAACGCTACGGAAGCGCCTTAGGCGGCAACTACGAAACGGTTTCGACCTTTATCTTTCGCTTCATAGAGCGCGTCATCGGCCCGGCAGAGGACGGAGCTTACAGAGTCGCGAGGGTGAGCAATGCCGACGCCAACGCTGGCTGAGATTGGGATGTTCAGGTCTTCGTGCAAGCAGGGGTTGGACGCGACCTGAAACCGGATCGCTTCGGCCATATGATGGAGTTGCGGAACGGCGTGGAAGGGAACCAGTACGCCAAATTCTTCACCGCCGAGCCGCGCGACAAAACAATCATCGGTGACGGCCGCCAGGATCTGCTTGGACGCATGGATGAGAACTTGATCGCCGGTCTCATGGCCGTGCACATCATTGACCTGTTTGAAGTGGTCTAGATCAATAATGAAAATTCCGAGTCCAGAATACTCGAAATCGGTTTCGGCAAACAGAGTGTTGGCTGTGTGCATAAAGGCGCGGCGATTGGCGAGGCCCGTCATCTCGTCGGTGCGTGCGAGGTGGGCTACGGCCAACATTTTCTTGTGATTTCGGTATCCCTGATGACCGATAATCAGTGTGCACAGGGGCACGATAAACATCGGCAAAAAGAATGCTGTGCGCAGCGCCCGGTGATGGATGTCCGGGTCATAGGCCCGCGTTGTGAACCATGTGACCCCAACAGCAATACCAACGGCGATCACGAGGATGACCAACCCGGTCAGCATCGTCGTCGCAGCAAATTCGTGCTCCGTTGGCACGTTGTAAGGATCTGATTGTTGTTTCAACGCAAGTGTCCACCTGGCGCAGTGTATAAGGCAGCCATGATAGGATAGCGTTTCGAGATTCGATCAAATTGGATCTATCTGGCGAAAAGTTCGCCGCTAAAATCCTTCGCGCTGAGCGTTTCCCGCGCTATATCAACCGTATGAGTGGCCCTATTCGGATTCCTGATGGTTTTGTGGACGAGTTGAAAGCTCGAATCCGCCCGTCTGACGTGATCGGGCGCAAGGTCAAACTCAAGAAACAAGGCAAAGAATGGGTCGGGCTTTCGCCCTTCACGAATGAGAAAACGCCGAGTTTTTACGTCAACGATCAGAAGAAGATTTTTAAGTGCTTTTCGTCTGGTATGGGCGGTGACGTCATCTCCTTCGTGATGGAGACTGAGCGTCTCTCCTTTATGGAGGCGGCGGAGAAGCTCGCCGAAGAGGCGGGCATGTCGCTCCCCAAAGCGACCCCTGAAAGCCAAGAGCAGTACGACCGCCGCCTTCGCCTGATCGCGGCCAGTGAGGCAGCCGCGGTCTTTTATGAGGCGTGCTTGCGGGCGCCTGAGGGCGCAGAAGCGCGGCGATATTTGGAAGGGCGCGGCCTAAATCCGCAGACCTGGGGTAAGTATCGCCTCGGATTTTCGCCCGATGATTGGCGTAAAACGTTTGAGCATCTGAAATCCAAGGGCTTCTCTCAAAGTGAGATCGTGGAAGCCGGTCTCGCGGTTGAAAAAGACGGCGGCAAAGATCCTTATGATCGGTTCCGCGGGCGCCTGATGTTCCCAATCGAAGATGCGCGCGGACAAGTGATCGCATTCGGTGGACGCGCACTGCAGCCAGATGCCAAGCCGAAATACCTAAACTCTTCCGACACGCCGCTGTTTCACAAGTCGCGCGTGCTCTATCGCTATAAAGCGGCGCGAGAGGCCTTTGGCGGCACGGATGAAGGCGGCTTGATCGTCTGTGAAGGCTATATGGATGTCATCGCTCTCTGTGAGGCTGGTTTTGGACACGCCGTCGCGCCGCTTGGAACTGCGCTCACTGAAGAACAGATTAGCTTACTTTGGCGCGCAGGGCCGGAACCGGTTCTATGTTTCGATGGCGACCGGGCAGGGCTCGGCGCGGCCTATCGCTCGATTGAGCGCGCATTGCCGGGGCTACAACCTGGACGGAGTGTCTTTTTCTGTCTGCTCTCAGACGGCATGGACCCTGATGATCTAATCCGAGAACAAGGCCCAGGCGCCATGGGCAAAGCCCTGGATGGGGCCTTACCGCTGGTCGAAGTGTTGTGGCGGCGCGAGCGTGATCTTGAAGCCGTCGACACGCCAGAGCGTCAGGCCGGGTTAGAAAAGCGCCTCATGCAAGCCGCGAGCACGATCCAAGACGGAGCAGTAAAGTCGGCCTATGAGCGCGAGCTCAAAGCCCGTATGCGCGATTATCTCTGGCAACAAAGATCTTCCAATCGCGGCGGGCGGCAGATGCCCAATCGTGGTGGGCAAGTGGTTCAACCAGCGCTGCGCGGGGGGCCGCCTGCAAAGACTCGCGGGCTCGGCCTGGTTGTGCGCGCCATTGACCATCACCACCTGGCCGAGATCGGATTTGAAGCCCTCGCGGTGGCTATTTTCCCAGATCCAGACGTTTCGGCCATTCGGGACGCCCTGATTGGCCAAAATACTGCAGAAACAGGTGTTGACCGGAAGACTCTGAGCAACCATTTAGAGGGTCTTGGAAAATTGCGCGCTGCAGAACTGTTAACAAAGTATCCCGACATCCCAGAAATACCGCAAGGCGGTTCAGAGGAGCGGGAATGGCTGATCGCCCTAGAGCAGTATGCACGCCCAGATGGCGCGGACGAACCGGGCCGTATCGCGGGAGAGGCGTTTGCCACTGCCGAGGATGCGCGTCACCGGCATCGGCTCGTGGCAGAACGAAGGGCCCGCACGGCGCGTCTCAATGAGGCAGCAGAAAAGGCAGATCAAAGCTGATCTCCTTTTACGGAATTGAAAGTGTATGTTGCGACAGCGTTCGCAGCGGACGGGAGCGATAGATGGCGAAAGCCAAAGCGGAAGTACTTGAAGAAGGCGAAGACCGTCCGGTCCTCGACCTTAGTGACACCAAAGTCAAAAAATTCCTCAAAGACGCAAAAGCCAAAGGCTATGTGACGCTTGAGCAATTGAACAAGATCCTGCCGGAAGACGAACTGTCGTCTGACCGGATTGAAGACACGATGGCGATGCTTTCAGAGCAAGGCATCACGGTTGTCGATAGTGAGGAAGAAGGCGAAGCGGCTGCGAAGTCCACGGCCGTTGCGACCACCAGCACGACTGGAGCTGTCACCAAAAAGGGTAACGCTCGCGGCTCTGACCGAACCGATGACCCCGTGCGGATGTATCTTCGCGAGATGGGCGCTGTAGAGCTTTTGTCCCGCGAAGGCGAAATCGCGATTGCGAAGCGCATTGAGGCCGGCCGTGATGCGATGATCCGCGGTCTTTGCGAGTCGCCGCTGACCTTCGAAGCGATGATGGTCTGGCGCGACGAGCTCGTGAATGAGCGTATCCTGCTGCGCGACCTGATCGACTTGGAAGCGACCTATGGCGCTGAAAATCCGGCGCCTGAAGAAGACGAGCTCGACGAAGAAGAAGCCGAAGCGCGCGAGAACGAAACTGTTGAAGAGCGCCACGCCCGCGAAGAACGCGAGGACGAGGAAGAAGGCGCGGCCATGTCTATGTCGGGCATGGAAGCTGAGCTGCGCGAAGGCGTCCTCGATAAACTCGACGAAATCGCTGGCGGCTTCGCCAAGTTCCGAAAGCTCCAAGAAAAGCTCGTCGGGCGGCGCATGGGAGGCAAAGGCCTCACTGCGCTTCGCAATCGCGATTTCGCCTTCGCGGGACAAAAGC
>JBCBGJ010000092.1:0-8574 GCA_038526925.1 Pseudomonadota bacterium | reverse complement strand
TTGCGTTTCTTCAACGCTATGGCGGCGCATCGGACAGCAGCCCCCTCATGGCGTCATAGTAGGGAACGTGAGCTGCTCAGGCGTTGCCGCAACCGCTTGTTGGGTCAGAGATCGGATCTGGTTCAACTCAGCCTGTAGCGTTTCCTGATCGATTGCATCCGCGCGCGGATCATATGAGGTCGGCACAAGGTTCTGACCCAACAAGCGGTTGCGGCAACGCCTGAGCAGCTTGCGTTTCTTCAACGCTATGGCGGCGCATCGGACAGCAGCCCCCTCATGGCGTCATAGTAGGGAACGTGAGCGTGGAACCTGAACAACAGAGCTCTCACAAAACGATCATCGTCTGCGGAGGTGGTCTATCCGGTCATATGACGGCGGCACATCTTTCAAACCAATTGAGAGCGTCGCATCGAATCGTTTTTCTTCCAAACTTCGGCTCAGCTTCATTTGATTTCATGTATGGAGGCGCCACAGCCCCCACGGCATACGAGTTTTTACGTCGCATCGGCTTGGACGAGCCGAACCTCATCCTAAACTCTGCAGCATCCTTTTCCCTCGGCACACACATTCACAATTGGCCAGAAACCGGTTTCGATTGGGTGCTATGCCATCATCAGCCGCTGCCAGCGCTTAACTCGGTGCCTTTCCAGCACCACTTATCCCGCGATGGGGCTGATTTACAGAGCTTACTGGTCTCATCTCAGGCCGCGAAAGCAGGTAAGTTCGCTCACCCACCGCAGGACCCTAAAGTGCCGCTCTCGCGCGCTGAATACGGATATCAGTTTGACACTTCAGAGCTGGTGAGATTGATCGAGCAAATCTTGTCCCGGAGCGATGTGGAAGTCCTTTCAAATCGGGTCGAGCGAATAAACGTAGAAGCATCAAAGGTCTCAGGGCTGGTGTTCGAAACGGGCGAACAGATCAAAGGCGACCTATACATTGATTGCTCAGGACCTGAGCACAGGCTGTTGACCTCTCTCGGAGCGATATTCAACTCGAATAGAACCATATCTGCCCGAACTGAGCGTGTTCCTGCGCAAAGACTCGGGCCTGCCGCACGATACCTGATCGCGCAATCAGCGGGGTGGGAGGTAAGGACACACTTGCAAGACAGCGTCGCCAAAGTGAGCGTGACAGCAGACGATGGCGAGAACACATTAGCACTTGGGTGCGTGGACGAGGCTTGGATCGGAAACTGTGTCGCAATTGGGCAGGCCGCCCACACGATGGAGCCCCTAACGCCCGCGCCAATGATGTTGCTACAGGCAGATATTGAACGGTTGCTTGAACTTATTCCCGTGTCGGATGACAGCGCTATTGAGCGCAAAGAGTATAATCGACGGTTCAACGATGACGTGTCGCATGCCCGCTTATTCCAAGATGCCTTATTGGTGTCTTCAGAAGCGTTTCAAACGCCGTTTTGGGAGGAAGCCGTGGCAGGTGCTCAATCAGTAGCGCTTGAGCGAAAAATTGTACAGTTCGAGCATCGTGGTTTGCTCGTGAAGTATGATCTTGAACCGTTCAATGATGAAGACTGGCTGATCCTCCACTCCGGGATGGGGAGGAAGCCAAAGCAAACAGATCGCCAAGTTGATCGGGTCCCTTTAGCGGACACGCAACGACAATTTTCCGGCTTGAGATCGGCGATCCAACAAATCGTCTCTCGGATGCCGCCGCACCATGACTATGTCGTCAATTTTAGGCGCTATTTGGAGAAGCAGAAACATGGCTGAGGTCGCTGGAACTCCGATACGTAACGTCGTCATTGTTGGGGGAGGCTCCGCAGGTTGGATGACGGCTGCCGCGCTCTCAAGCATGTTGTCTGAAAAGGCTGTGAGCATAACGCTGATTGAATCCGAACAAATTGGAACTGTTGGCGTAGGCGAAGCGACCATTCCAGATGTCATCAACTTCAATGCGATGTTGGGTATTCCCGAGCAGGACTTCCTCAAGGCGACGAACGGCACGTTCAAACTGGGTATTGAGTTCAAGAATTGGGGTCAGATCGGAGACTCTTACTTCCACCCGTTTGGGTCGCATGGCGTCGATATGAACGCGATCGATTTTCATCAGTATTGGCTACGCTATCGCGAAGCGAACTCGGACTCTGTGATTGAAGATTTTAGCCTTTGCTCGGTGAGCGCCAAGCACGATAAATTTGTCCTGCCGAACAATGATCCAAGATCCGTTCTCTCGCAGCTACGTTATGCGTATCATTTCGATGCCACGGCTTATGCGAAATTCCTGCGTCAGTATTCGGAGCAGCGCGGCGTCCGTCGCATCGAGGGTAAAGTCTCTGATGTGATGCAAACCGCGGAATCGGGTTTCATTGAAAGTGTCCGTTTAGAAAGTGGCGAGACTGTTTCCGGCGACCTCTTCTTCGATTGCACGGGGTTCCGGGCGCTACTCATGCGAAACACGCTGGGCGTAGGGTTTGAAGATTGGGGGCACTGGCTTCCTTGCGATACAGCCCAGACCGTTGCATCTGAGCGCACAGGCGCGCTGTTACCGTATACAATTTCTACCGCGAAAGAGGCGGGCTGGCAGTGGCGTATTCCAACGCAGCATCGGACTGGAAATGGCCACATCTATTCAAGCAACCACATCAGCGATGAGGCGGCGGTTGAAAGCCTGCTTGCTGATTTGGATGGGAAGCCTCTGGCCGATCCGCGGAAGATCAGTTTCAAAACTGGGCACGCGAGTAAGTTCTGGGAAAAGAATTGTATCGCTATCGGCCTTTCCGGTGGGTTCCTGGAACCGCTCGAATCGACATCGCTCTTCTTGATCCAGGAAGGCATCAGCAAGTTCATTTCGCTATTCCCAACGGCCGATATGCCTCGCCCGGTGGTGTCGGAATATAACCGCCAGCTAACGAAGAAATTCGCGCAGGTGAGAGACTTTATCATCCTCCATTACAAGGCAACTGAGCGCACCGACAGCGAGTTTTGGAATTACTGTCGTACGATGAGCGTACCTGACAGTCTCTCTGAAAAGATGGAGCTGTTCGAGGAGGCAGGACGAGTGTTCCGATATGAGGATGAGCTTTTCTCAAAGACGAGTTGGATTGCGGTTCTACTCGGACAGAATGTGTTGCCTCGAAATACCGACCCGATCGTGCAAACGCTTGATGAGAAACAGATATCGCACAGTCTAAACTCGATGAGAAATGCAATGATTTCGGCCACGGCGAGCATGCCATCGCACGAGGCTTTCTTAAGACAATATGCTTGGGCTGGTGCGCCGGCAATGAGTTCATAGGACAGATTGAATGCAGGACGTAAACGTAAAAGAGATCGTGATTGTTGGCGGGGGAACGGCAGGCTGGATGGCGGCGTCTGCGCTATCAATTTTGCTCAAGAACCCTCAAATCCGAATTAGACTGATCGAGTCAGAACAGATCGGAACTGTCGGGGTTGGCGAGGCGACGATCCCACACATTCGCTATTTCAATCAGCTCCTCGGCCTAAACGAACCAGACTTTCTGAAAAAGACCAACGCGACCTTCAAAATAGGAATTGAGTTCGTCAATTGGGGGCAAATTGGAGAAAGCTACTTCCACTCTTTCAGCCCTTACGGCGTGAATATGGAGGGCGTTCACTTCCATCATTATTGGTTGCGCCACGCAATGAAAGAGGGGGCGCCGCCGCCCGACGACTACAATCTGCATTGCTTGGCCTCAAAGCGAAATTTGTTCACGCACCCGAAGCCTGAACTGCGGGGCTCTCCGCTTGGTACGATTGAGTACGCGTTCCAGTTTGATGCCGGCTTGTATGCCAAATATATGCGCGGCGTGGCTGAATCGCGCGGTGTGCAACGGACAGAGGGCAAAGTGGTCGATGTGACCAAGCGCAGCGAGGATGGCTTCATTGAAAGCGTCACGTTGGAGTCCGGGGATGTTATTGAGGGCGACTTGTTCATCGACTGCTCTGGCTTCCGCGGCTTGTTGATCGAGCAAGCGCTCGAAACAGGGTATGATGATTGGTCTAATTACCTGCCGTGTAATCGCGCCGTGGCGCAGGGCTGCGAACTCGATGGGCCGCCAATCCCTTATACGCGTGCGACAGCGCACAAGGCTGGCTGGCAATGGCGGATCCCCTTGCAGAACCGTCTGGGTAACGGACACGTCTATTGCGGAGACTATATCAGCGATGACGAAGCCTATGCGCAATTGAAGTCGGGCCTCGATGGCGCCCCAATGGGGGACCCTAAATTTTTGCGCTTCACCACCGGCGTTCGCAAAAAGGCGTGGAACAAGAACGTGATCGCGCTTGGATTGTCGGCAGGCTTCCTTGAGCCTCTCGAATCGACATCTATCCACCTTATTCAGACAGCCGTCGCGCGTTTGATGACGAACTTCCCCGACAAGCGATTCAATCAGAGTGATATCGATTACTATAATCGCAAAACGATGCTCGAGTTTGAGCAAGTGCGGGACTTTTTGATCCTGCATTATTGCGCAACCCAGCGCACGGATAGCGAGTTTTGGAATTATGTTCGTACGATGGAGCTTCCAGAGTTACTCCAAGAGCGCATGGATATCTATATGGAGAATGGGCGCCTCTACCGTGAAAACAATGAACTGTTCAGTGAGAACAGTTGGTTTGCGGTGTTTGAGGGACAGAACCTACGGCCTAAAAGATATCACCCCGTCATCGACAATATGTCAGACGAAATGCTCGATCGACGTATGAATGACGTGCGAAAGACGATGCATAAATGCCTCGAGGCGTACGAAGATCATCAAACATACCTTCACAAGTTGTGCTCGAGTGCGTAATATTGACTCGGGAGTTGAGGACTTAAACACATAAGAAAAGGCATCAAGATGCGTAAATTTTCAAACCGTTTCCTCTCTATGTTAGCGCTCACTACAGTTCTTTGCGTCACCGGCCCGGTTGTGACAGCGCAAGAAGCGGAGGAGGGCGAAACTGAAGAGCGTGTCCTCGACACAGTTCAGGTTCAAGGTGTCCAAAACGATGCTGCGATGGCGGCGTTTCGAGCGGGCGACTATGAAACAGCTGAAGTAGAATTCCTGGACAACGCCATGTGCGCGCTGCGCCGCGAACGAAATCTCTCAAACTCCATCGAAAGCGCTCAACTCGGCGCGCTGCGAGCTGAATCCTTCGCAAATGGCGGCGCAGTCGATTCTGGGGGATCTTCACAAGGCGCGACAGCCGGTACCAATCAGCAACCGGTGACAGGCTTAGCAGCCGGAGATGCCGTCGCTGCCCGGAATATTCAGAACACTTATGACCGCACATGCGAAATGCGCGGGCGTCAGCTCTATTTCGCGGGGCTTTCGCAAATCCAACTCGGAAAAACCAATGAAGCGCTTAGAAGCTTTGAGCGGGCAACCGTTGCGAGCAAAATCCTTTATGATGCGCATTATAAGATCGGGCTGATCAAGCTTCTGTCCGGGGATAAGGGGACCGCAGAATCTGAGCTGAAGAAGATCGAAGGCATCCTCAAACGCTGCCGAAATTGCGAAGCAAAACAAGAAATCGTTGATCGTCGCGATCACCTGTCCAAAGCGATCAGCGGAGAGATAAGCCTGCAATAGACAGCAGGTTTGCCAACCAACCGATAGCCCATCACGGCCAGCTGTCTCTCCAACGGGAGGGATAGCCAGCTTTATATGATTATGATAGCGCTAACATTTCGAGTTGAGCGTTGCTATAAAACTTGTTTAACTGTCGCAAATAAAGTCTCAAACCAGGAGTTGGGACCTGGGAACATCGGGAGGAAAATATGAGACCAATCAAATCATTCGCGCTATCGGCGGCGGCCGCCGCTATGCTGTGCTCGCCAGTGGCGGCAGATCCGAGTTTCGAAACTGCACCTGTCACGCAATCATCCGTTCCCGGTGATCTGATCCACAATCCGTTGGCGATTAAGTGGGAACCCGAAGGCGGCAATAAACGCGTCACAATTGTCGAGTCTGAGGGTGTACCCGGTGGGCAGGCAATCTCGTTTCAAGTGAAACGAAAGAATACGCGCAAACCTTGGGAAATCCGGATGCGGGCGCCGTTCGATGCCTCAGTTTCCGCTGGCGAGGAGATTGCGATCTATTTTTGGGCGCGAGCATCCAAACTCCCACGCGGCCAAGAGGCAGGCAAAATCGGCGTAGTGCTCGGCCGCAATGTTGAGCCGCATGATACGGTCGTGAACCAAGAAATTATGCCGGGCGATGAGTGGAAAATGTACAGGGTCTCTGGCGTTGCGGAACAGGACTTTCCGATCTCTGAATCAGACATGGGCTTCAATATGGGCTTCGCAAAGCAAACGATCGAACTGGGACCGTTCTTCGCGGTGACCAATAACGGCGTGGCTGACTAAGCGCGATCCATCAACCTCAAACGCAGGGCGTAACGAATGTATCTTGGGCTAGATATCGGCACGTCCGGCGTGAAAGCGATCTTGCTATCCGATCAAGGAGAAGTCGTCGCGCAAGCCACGGCCTCGTTACCTATTTCGCGCCCGAAGCCGCTCTGGTCGGAGCAGAACCCGTCTGACTGGTGGACGGCGACGAATACTGCGGTCGGTCGCCTGCCATCAGATCTTCGATCGAAAGTGCAGGCAGTCGGTTTAGCTGGCCAAATGCACGGTGCGACCCTGTTGGGTGAGGACCATAAGCCGCTGAGACCTGCTATACTCTGGAATGACGGACGCAGTGAAGCTGCGTGTAAAACGCTGGAAACGCGCGTGCCAAACTCGAGAGAGATTACAGGCAATATCGCGATGTCTGGATTCACGGCGCCCAAATTGATCTGGACGGCGAATTTTGAGCCAGAGGTGTTTGAGCAGACAACGAAAGTCCTACTTCCGAAGGACTATGTCCGGTTCTTGATGACGGGAGAGTTTGCAACGGATCTGTCAGACGCAGCGGGCACCCTCTGGATAGATGTCGCAAAGCGCGATTGGTCAGATGACATGCTCCATGCCTGCCATTTGTCGCGTGATCAGATGCCAACTGTCTTCGAAGGAAGTCAGGTCACAGGTGAGATCTTGGCGTCCGTTGCTGAAGATTGGAACGTGCCGCCCGGCACGCAGGTGATTGCGGGCGGAGGCGACAATGCGGCAGGTGCTGTTGGTATGGGGGTGTTCAATCCTGGCGATGCGTTTCTGTCGCTCGGAACATCAGGCGTATTATTCGCCGCCGACGATGCGTACCGCCCAAATGCAGACAGTGGGGTCCATACGTTTTGCCACGCCGTGCCAAATAGATGGCATCAGATGTCTGTCATGCTGTCTGCGGCGAGTTGCTTAGACTGGGCCAGCCGATTTGCTGGAATTGAAGATGTCGGAGGTTTGATCTCAGAGGCCGAAACGCGCGGAGACGTCGGCAAATCCGATACGCTCTTCCTCCCTTATCTGTCCGGTGAGCGCACACCGCATAATAACCCACGCGCCAAAGGCATGTTGTTTGGTCTGAGCCATGAAAGCGATGCGGGTGAGCTTGGCCAAGCGGTCCTGGAAGGTGTGGCACTGGGCTTCGCAGACGGACTGGATGTTCTCGCTTCAAGCTCGGACATTGCCTCGATCAGTGTCATCGGCGGCGGCGCGCGCTCGCAATATTGGGGACGCATTCTAGCCGCGGCGTTGAACCGTCCATTGGTTTACCGAGAGAACGCTGATGTCGGGCCAGCTTTGGGGGCCGCACGTTTGGCACAAATGGGCGTGAACGGGCAAACAGCGCCTGACTTTAAAGCCCCTCCAATTGTTTCGGAAATCAAACCCATCGCAGACGATGTAGACCGCATGAGCGCGAAACTGGAACGGTTCCGAAGCCTCTATCAATCGACAAAAGACTTACTCTAAAGGACGCAATCTATGTTTGACACTTCCAGCTTTTACGACGGCATCGGCAAGATTGCGTATGAGGGAACCGAGAGCTCAAACCCGCTCGCCTATCGCTACTATGACAAGGATCGTGTCGTTATGGGAAAGCGTATGGAGGATCATCTACGTCCCTCCGTTTGCTACTGGCACACCTTCTGTTGGGACGGGTATGATATTTTTGGAGCTGGAACTTTCAATCGTTCCTGGCAAGCGCTTGAAGGCCAAGAGATGGCCGAGGCGAAGCTCCAAATAGCGTTCGACTTTTTTGAGCGTTTGGATTGGCCTTTCTTTGCCTTTCACGATGTCGATGTGATGGCGCCCGCCGAAAACATGGTTGAGCATACGGAGAACTTCGCGCGTAGTCTGGATCCGATTGAGGCGCAGATGGAGCGCACTGGGATCAAGCTCCTATGGGGCACCGCCAATGTGTTCAGCCACCCACGTTACATGGCCGGCGCTGCAACCAATCCAGACCCAGAAGTGTTCGCGTGTGCAGCGACTCAAATCCGACAAGCTTTGGAAGCAACGCACCGTCTTGGCGGAGAGAATTACGTTCTTTGGGGCGGCCGGGAAGGCTATGACACGCTGCTCAACACAGACACGACCCGAGAATTAGACCAACTTGGACGGATGCTCTCGCTCGCGGTAGAGCATAAACACAAGATTGGCTTCAAAGGCCCGCTTCTGATTGAGCCAAAGCCGCACGAACCAACCAAGCATCAGTATGACCGTGAC
>JBCBGJ010000091.1:8340-8611 GCA_038526925.1 Pseudomonadota bacterium | reverse complement strand
CACAGGCATGCGCTCCCCAAGCCATCCGATGAAGCCAGCGATGACCGAAGCGGCGATAAATAGGGCGGACATCTCGGTCATCCACCATCCTTGAGAGGATACTCCCCAAATCATCGTCGCGAACGCCACCCCAAAAACGCCCAATACGGCGATCTGCCGAAACGTCAGGTCATCGATGCCATTGCTTGGAGTATCTGAAACGTCATATCCGATCGGTTGGGTCTTACCGGATTTTACGCGCAGGGCATGACGACAGAGGAAACCTGAACAT
>JBCBGJ010000091.1:0-8330 GCA_038526925.1 Pseudomonadota bacterium | reverse complement strand
GTGAGAAGCCGTCCATGAAGGAAACGCTCGCCGCATTCGAGGCAATCACCGTTGCGAACGGGTTGATTGTCGAGCCAGCGACTCCAAGTCCTGTCCCGACAAGTACTAATGCGACCCCCGTAAGAGCGTCGTATCCTGCCCGCACCATGACTGGGATTAGAATCGGGCAAAACGCCAACGCTTCTTCAGTCATCCCATAAGTCGATCCGCCAAGCGCGAATAGACCCAATAGGATTGGAATCATCCATATCTCTCGTCCGGATAAACGCTTTACGAGGGATCGAATACCAGTCTCGATCGCTCCGGTCGCGTTAACGATGCCGAGAAACCCACCGATGACGAGAATAAACAGCGCAACATCAATTGAATTGGCTGAGTACGATATCGGGTCGTAGAAGCCGGCTATCGGAGCCTTCAAAGCGTCAAAAATCGATTGCGGCGTCGATTCGACCAGCTGATATGTACCTGGGACCGGGACGTCTTTGCCAATTGCGTCATTTGCAACTCGTTCATATACGCCGGTCGGTACGATCCACGTCAAAAGCGTCACGACGAGGATAAGCGCCATCAAGATCGATATCGCTGATGGAAATCTGCTTGTTGAGTCTGGCGAAGATGTGTCGTGCATTGATCAAACCGAAGTTTCTGAAACGCCTGCGACGTCCTACATCAAGCAGATAGACAGAAGCATTTCACAAAGACGGACCCACGGTCAAGATCAATGTCGCCAATCGTCAATAATCACGACGCAAGCAGGGCGAGGATCGCTAATTTTTCTCGTCCGCTTTTACGGCCTGCCATAGCTCTTCCTGCTCATCCAATGAAAGCGTCGCGAAACCAGCCTCTTTTCCATTCGCTAATTGCTCCATCGCGCGGAAGCGGCGTTCGAACTTCGCATTGGACTTTCTCAAAGCGATTTCAGGGTCGACTTTTAGTCGACGCGCGAGGTTCACAGCGACAAAAATGAGGTCGCCAACTTCTTCTTCGATATGATCGGGATCGGCCTCCTCGATCGCCTCTTTGATCTCATCCATTTCTTCTTCAAGCTTGTTGAAAATGTCCTTGGGGTCGGTCCAGTCAAAGCCGGTCCTCGCGGCGCGCTTTTGAAGTTTTTCTGACCGCATCAAAGCGGGGAGGGCGAGCGCCACGCCCGAGAGGGCGCTTGGGTCCGCTTCTTCTTTTTGCGCCCGTTCAGCGGCCTTGATCTCTTCCCACGCGCCGGTTTGAGCATCTGCCGAGCGTTGGGCTTCCTCTCCAAACACGTGAGGATGCCGGCGCACCATTTTTTCACTGATCGCCTGCGTGACATTGGCGATCGAGAAATGCCCTTCATCCGAAGCGATCTGAGCGTGAAAAACGACTTGCAGCAATAGATCGCCGAGTTCATCGCTGAGGTCGCTCATATCCTTGCGTTCAATCGCGTCAGCCACCTCATAGGCTTCTTCGATTGTGTAAGGCGCGATCGTCTCAAAGGTCTGTTCCAGGTCCCAGGCGCAGCCGGTCACCGGGGTCCGCAGGCGCTTCATGATTTCAAGCAAGTCGTCAAAATCGTACGGAGCAGTGAGGGATTTTACGGCCATGATCGTTCTATCCAATCCGGGGGAAGGGTTTGCGCGTACAGACAATGAGCAGAGTCGCTGCGGTTTAGCGACAAAAAGTTCACATAACTCGGGTTGAAATCACAAGAAAATAAAATAACTGACTAGTCAGTCATAATTATGGAGCTCGTAAATGGAGCCGCAAGACCTTCAGCATTCCTCCCCAAAGCGTAGCGGTTGGGCCGCCGGACTCTTTCAACTGGTGTTTGTTATCGCCGTGATTGCCGCCGCCTTAGGCTTGTCACGAGCCTTGAAAGGGCAGGTGAGTGAAAGAGCGCCGCAAATCGCGGATCTACGCGGTGACGCCGCGATTAGCGTTCGGATTGCCGACCTGACGATTTCAGACTTTGCGCCAGAGATGCGCGTGAATGGCACCGTGCAAGCGGCTGCGGAGGTTGCCGTCAGTCCGCAAGTGTCGGGTGAAGTGGTCTTTGTGAGTGATCGTTTCCGGGCCGGGGCAGAGGTCAAAAAGGGTGACCGCCTGTTTGAGATTGATCGCGCAGACTTCGTGCTCGCGGTCGAACGCGCCGAGTCCGAAATCGCAGCGGCGCAATCGGATTTGCAACAGCTCGAAGCCGAGGCCGCGATTGCCGTACAAGAATGGCAGGAACTCTACCCAGGGCGTGAGGTGAATGAACTCGCGGCCCGTGTCCCACAAATTGAGGCCGCAAAAGCGCGCTTGGCGAGTGCAGTCGCAAATAAGCGAACGGCTGAACTTTCACTCAAACGCACCCGCGTGATCGCGCCTTACGATGCGCGCATTCTAGCATCGAGTTTGGATGGGGGGCAGATCGTGTCACCGGGGCAAAGTGTTGGCCGTTTGGTCGCTGTCGACAGTATCGAGATTGCCGTGCCGGTCTCTTCCAATCAGTTGGCGGCTCTGCAGCCCGCGATTGGCCGACCTGCTGGCTACAGTCTTCGTGGCTCTGATGGCGGTGTGCAATCTGCGCAGACGGTTCGGGTTGATGCGAGCCTCGATGCGCGCACACGCTTGTCCAATCTTTATCTCAAGCCCGAAGATGCGTCTCAGCTGCGCATTGGGGATTTTGTCGATGTCGCGATATCGGCCGATATGGTCGAGCGCGCGATCAAGCTCCCAGCGAGTGCGCTAAGCGGACAAACTGATATTTGGGTCGTGCAAGACAACCAGCTCGAAGCGCGAACCGTATTGGTTCTCGGCGAAGATCAAACGAGCGGGCAGGTGATTGCCGCGCCGTTTGATATTGCGGATGGTGTTGTTGCCCTGCCGCCGCTTGAGGCAGAAGCAGGACAGGACGTTTCGGTTAGAGCCAAACCTGCGATCCGCGCAGCGGCAGGGGGGCAAGGCGATGCCGCCCAGTGAGGAAAAGAAACTCGGCGGCGGCCTAATCGGTTGGTTCATTCAGAACCCAGTTGCCGCAAACCTTTTGATGGTTGTCCTTCTGATTGGCGGCATTCTGTTCGCGGGCAATTTGCAGACGCAAGTCTTCCCAACGATTCAGCCCGGCGTTGTGAACGTCACAGTGCCGTATCCGGGCGCGACGCCAGCGGAAGTCGAAGAAGGCGTCACCCGCCGCGTTGAGGAAGCCGTTCTCGGGATTGATGGCGTAAAACGCGTTTCGTCCACGGCGTCAGAAAACGTCGGAACCGTGACGATCGAGCTAGCAGATTTTGCGGATAAGCAGGTCGTCAAAGACGATGTCCAAACAGCTGTCGAAAGCCTTGCAGATTTCCCCCCTGAAAATGCTGAGCGCGAGACGATTTCAGCCCCAAAACCGACCGGTAGCGTCGTCACGCTTGTGGTCGTGGGAAGTGTCACACCGTTAGAGCTTCGCCAAGCTGCGGAGAACCTTGAGCGCGAATTGCTGACCCAAAATGGTATTTCTCTGGTCAGCCTCTCCGGTGATCGAGATTATGAGATCTCGATTGAGGTCAGTGAAGACACGCTGCAGGAGTTCGGTCTTTCCATTGATGATGTAGCGCGCGCGGTCCGGTCCGGGTCGCTAGACCTGGCAGGCGGTTCGATCCGCACGCAGTCTGGAGAATATCTGCTCCGGACCAACCAGAGACGCCTCACGGGCGACGAGTTTGAGAGTATCGTTGTTAGAAATCTGCCCGATGGCTCACAGATCTTGCTTGAGGATATTGCCACGATCCGGGACGGGTTCACACGCGAGTCCCTGATCAACACGTATAATGGACAACAGGCGATCTTTGTCGAAGTCGCGCGCGCCGAAGCTGAAGACGTGATAGCGGTAAAGACCGTGGTTGATGCCTTTATGGAGACCTATACGCCACCTGCGGGGGTAGAGGTCCTAGAATTTCGAGATCAAACCAGCATTCTGGAAGAAAGGATCAATTTGCTGCTGCGCAATGCCCTGTTTGGGTTCGCGCTGGTGTTTCTTTTCCTCGTGCTCATGCTCGACCTTAAGCTTGCCTTTTGGGTCTGTATCGGCATCGCGACAGCCTTTATGGGCGGTTTCATGCTGTTTGGCGCGGCTGGCGTTACGATTACGATGGTTTCGCTGTTTGGCTTGATCATTGTCCTCGGTCTGGTGGTCGATGATGCGATCGTTATTGGCGAGAATATCGACGCGGAACTCGCGAGCGGAAAGCCTGGCCCGCAGGCAGCGCGCGACGGCGTCAAAGGCGTTTTTGCGCCAGTCTCGGTGGGCGTAATGACAACCCTGGCGGCGTTTTCGCCTCTGCTCGTGGTCGGGGGGACGTTCGGAGATATCACACGCGCCATCCCATTGGTCGTGATCTGTGTCTTGATTGTGTCCCTGGTCGAAGCCTTCTTCATCCTGCCAAGCCATCTTAGCCATGGCGGTCGGTGGTCTCGCGGACCACTCCTCGCCATTCAAGGCCGTGTGGCCAGACAAATCGATTGGGCGAGTGAAAACCTGATCCGCAAAGGTGTGCGGTTCGTCGCGAAATGGCGCTATGCCACGATTGGTGCAGCGACGGCCTTCTTCATCCTATGCCTAAGCCTGTCGACGAGTGGGCTGGTGAAATTTGTCTTTTTCCCGAACATTGAGGGCAATGACATCTCAGCGACCTTGGTGATGCCAGAAGGAACGCCGTTTGAGCGGACCGAAGCTGCAATGGATCAACTGTTAGACGCGGCCTTTGCGGTTGCCGAAAACGTCAAGGAAAAACGCGGGGAAGACTTGTTCTTGTCCGTCGCGAAAACAGTCGGCGGGAACACCGCGCAAGGCGGCGGCCCAGTTGGAAATTCAGGTTTCAGCGCCGCTGAAAATATCGGTCAGATTCAGATTGAACTTATCCCATTCGGAACGCGCCGGATGTCTGCCTCTGAAATTGAACGGGCTTGGCGCGAACAAGTCGGCGAGATCGAAGGCGCGGAACGTGTGACGTTCACAGCCTCCATCGGCGGTTTCGGGTCTGATGTGGAGTATGAACTCGCCCACTCAGATGAAGCCGTGCTGATCGAAGCTTCCGAACGTTTGAAAGACGAAATTGAGCGGTTGCCAGGTTCCAATCAGATCGAAGACAGTTTCGATTTGGGCAAACGCCAGCTCTTGTTTGAACTCACAAATGCGGGGCGTGCGGCAGGACTAACGCCGAGCGATGTGGCGCGACAGGTTCGCCAGACATTCTTTGGGGAAGAAGTGCAGCGCATTCAGCGCGGCCGCGAAGAAGTTAGAGTATTTGTTCGCTTCCCGGAAGCCGCGCGAGAGTCGCTCCAAACGCTCAATAATATGCGTATACGTCTGCCAGATGGAACGAGCGTTCCACTCAACACAGTTGCTGAGACATCAGAGAGCCGCGCCTATTCTTCGATCAACCGTATCAATGGCCGGCGGATTGTGACCGTCACAGCGGACATTGACGAAGCGATCAGCACGCCAGCCACTGCGAATGAGCAATTGGTATCGCGTATTTTGCCGGCGCTGGATGCGGCCTATCCAGGGCTCACTTGGGCGCAAGCCGGCTCCAGCCGAGAACAAAGTGAGGATTTGGCGAGCCTCGGACAGGCCTTTATCATTGTGATGCTGGTCATCTTCGCCTTGGTCGCAACGCAGCTGAGATCATACTTGCAGCCCTTGGCGATCATCGTCGCGATTCCGCTCGGCGTTGCTGGTGCAATCCTGGGGCACTTCGTGCTGGGCTATGCGCTATCCTTCGTGTCGATCTTTGGCATCGTCGCTCTGGCGGGTGTCGCAGTGAATGCATCCGTGGTCCTGGTGGATCTCTATAATCAGTATCGCCGTGAGGGCGCGGATATGATTACGGCGGCGGCGGACGCTTCGGCGCGTCGCTTTCGGCCCATTCTCCTCACCACGCTTACAACGGCGCTTGGCCTTGGCCCATTGCTCTTGGAAACCAGTCCACAAGCCCAGTTCCTTATCCCTATGGGTGTTAGTCTGGGCTTTGGTATCGTGATTTCTGGCTTTATGGTCCTCTTCGTGACGCCAGCGGTAACGCTTGTCATCGAAGACCTGCGAAACTTGCCAAGCACCATTGCTGAGCTGTTCGGGCGCAGACGTGAGATAGGAGGGCCGGCCGAATGAGTGATCTTGTCGACGCCTCTTCTGACGCGGCGCCGCTTAGCCGCCGTGAGCAGCAAAAAGAAGAGAAGAATAAAGCTCTGATTGATGCAGCGCTCGCGGTGTTTTCCCGGGTCGGCTTCGCGGCGGCAAAAATGGATGATGTCGCGCGTGAAGCAGGGGTCTCGAAAGGAACGGTCTATCTTTACTTCGAGAGCAAAGAACAGCTGTTCGAAGAGATGGTGAAGGTAAATATGGCGCCGCTCATGTCAGAGATTGCGGAAAACCTAGCGCGGCCATCCATGTCTGCAACCGAGCGGCTCAAAGCCCACATGAAGTTCTTCTATACCAAGATCCTAAACACCAATCGGCGGCAGATCATGCGCTTGATCATGGCGGAGGGACCAAACTTTCCGCACTTGGCGGAGTTTTATCACGCAAACGTTCTGTCGCGCGGGCAGGCAGTGATTAAGGCGATCATCCAACAAGGCATCGATGAGGGTGAGTTCAGGCAGATGCAAGGACATGGCCTCATCCAAAACATTGTTGCGGGGGCGCTTGTGGCTGGGATCTGGAAATTGGTCTTTGATCCATTTCAACCGCTCGATCTGGACGCTTACTTCGACACACATGTCGATCTCATTCTGAACGGGCTGAAAGCGTAGTCCTTTAATTGACAAGCGTAGCAAGTCCGGTGACACCGCCGTTCAAGATGGTCTCGGAGGATCGAAGTGACAGAAGCTGTTTGTGTTGCGCCAACCGGGTGTGTTCTGGGAGAAGGGCCGCTTTGGAGCCCCTCTGAGGGATTCCTTTGGTGGGTGGATATCAAACGCGCCAAGCTGCACCGCTACAATCCCAAGACCGGAAATACGCGGCGCTATGACCTGCCGATACACGCCAGTGCGCTGGCCTTGTCGGATGGCGGCTTGATCATGACGGGTGACCGTGAGGTCGGGCGCTATGATACAGCGACCGAAAACTATGAGAAAATCGCCGACATCAATGAACCAGAGGGTTTCCGAACCAATGATGCCGGCATCGCGCCAGATGGCAGTCTCTGGTTTGGAACAATGAACGAAGACGGCGATATCCCAGAAGGCCAGTATTACAGGCTAACGCCCGACCTCGCGATTGAACGTATTGGCCTGCCCGAGGTTATGGTCACTAATACGATGGAATTCTCTCCCGATGGCGAGACCTTCTTCACGTGTGATAGTGCCGAGCAAATGATCCTCGCTTTCGATCATGATCCGGACACGGGCGCGCTCTCAAACCGCCGCGTCTTTGCCTCGACCTTAGAAGCCGGCTGCTATCCGGATGGATCCGCTTTGGATGTCGACGGCTATCTGTGGAGTGCGCAATGGGCGGGATCACGGCTTGTACGTTACGCGCCGGATGGGGCGATTGATCAGGTGGTAAAGCTGCCGATCTCGAGGCCGACAAGCTGCGCCTTTGGCGGCGAGAGCCTTCAGACGCTTTACATCACCTCGGCCCGCGATGGCCTCAGTGATGCTGCGCTGGACCGGCAGCCCATGGCCGGAAGCTTGTTTGCTATCGACGTCACGACACCGGGCCTTCCCATTCCAGAATTCGGCAAGCAACGCGCACAATAACTTGCGTTTCGCAGCCTTTGCACCCAAGTGACTTCACAAGCGCAGAAATGCGCAGTATGCAGCCGGATTACCCCTAAAGTCAGGAACACACGAGAATGGCCGACACGGACAAAAAGAAAAGCGTTGGTCCTATTACCTTCGCGCGTCAGGTAGAAGCTGAGGGCCGTAAGGTGACTTGGACCTCTACACCTGAGACCATTCAAGCCACGATCATGGTGGTTGTGATGTCGATCATCGTCGCCTTGTTCTTGTTCCTGTCAGATCAGTTTATCGCCATGGTGATCCGTTGGATCACCGGTCTCGGCGCTTAAAGCATACGAACAATAAGGAGTGCTTGGCCCATGGCTGAGGCAAAATGGTACATCGTCCACG
Source organism: Pseudomonadota bacterium (assembly GCA_038526925.1). Lineage (GTDB taxonomy): Bacteria > Pseudomonadota > Alphaproteobacteria > Caulobacterales > Hyphomonadaceae > Henriciella. The sequence goes on along the minus strand of JBCBGJ010000091.1, from coordinate 257 downwards.
CTTACTCGAACTTCGAAAAGAAGGTCGCACAAGCGATTCGTGATCAGGCCGCTATGAAAGGTCTCGAAGAAATGATCGAGGACCTTGAAGTGCCGACCGAAGAAGTCGTCGAAGTCGTGCGCGGCAAGAAGAAGACGATCGAGAAACGCTATTTCCCAGGTTACGTCCTGATGAAAGCCAAGCTTACTGATGATGTCTATCACCTCGTGAAAGACACACCGAAAGTGACAGGCTTCCTAGGCGCCGATGGCGGTAAA
>JBCBGJ010000090.1:0-8617 GCA_038526925.1 Pseudomonadota bacterium | reverse complement strand
TTCATGACACTTAGAACTTTTCCGGCGCCCGCTTCAATTGTCAGTTCGACGCCTTCTGCGGCCATGAACCGTCGGACGGTGCGCGCGCTTGAAGGCCTCACTATGGGGTCTCTGGAAGAGATAAACGCCGTCGCAGAACGGTTGAACGCATAAACGGGGCAGGAGAAAGAATATGTTCGAACTAAGCGGAAAAACCGCACTCGTAACTGGCGCAACTGGCGGCATTGGCGAAGCGATTGCGAGAACCATGCACGCGGCTGGCGCAGAGGTTGTTCTATCTGGCCGCCGCGTTGAGAAATTAGAAGCGCTCGCAAGTGAGCTCGGTGAACGTACTCATATCGCCGCCTGTGATCTGTCCGATCCCGAGCAAGCCGATGCCCTGGTTGGACAAGCGATTGAGGCAGGCGGAAAGCTCGATATCCTCGTTGCGAATGCCGGGGTCACCCGCGATAAGCTGCTGATGCAGATGAAAGACGAGGATTTTCAAGACATTATCCGTGTGAACCTTGAAAGTTACTTCCGCCTTTGCCGCAAAGCAGTTCGTCCAATGATGAAAGCGCGTGGCGGTCGGATCATCGGCATCGCGTCCATTGTTGGCGTTACCGGCAACCCAGGTCAGTCGAATTACTGCGCCTCCAAAGCGGGGATGATTGGGTTTACCAAGTCTCTCGCTCAGGAAGTTGCGAGCCGCGGCATCACCGCGAACACAATTGCCCCAGGATTCATCGAATCACCGATGACAGACGCGCTGCCAGAGGCTCAAAAAGAGCTCCTTTTGGGCCAGATTCCGTCGGGTCGATTGGGGTTAGGGAAAGATATTGCAGCAGCATCTGTATATCTTGCCTCTGACGAAGCTTCATATGTGACGGGACAAACCCTACATGTGAATGGCGGAATGGCGATGATCTAGGGGATTACCCCATCGTCATTGCACTTTCCGCAGTATGCAGGGCTTGGCGTTTTCGCAAAGTGTGTGCTAACGGCAACACCATGGCCCACAGAAGCCTATCCATCAGACAATATCAGAGAGGTATCCATGTCTGACGTTCTTGAGCGTGTTAAAAAAATTGTTGTCGAAAATCTCGACGTTGAGGGAGACAAGGTTGTTGAGAGCGCAAGCTTCATCGATGACCTCGGCGCTGACTCACTCGACCTGGTCGAGCTGGTGATGGCCTTTGAAGAAGAGTTCAACATCGAAATCCCTGACGACGTACAGGAAAACATCCGCACCGTTGGTGATGCGGTCACCCACATCAACGCTCACGTCGGGTAGAGGTTGATACATGCGCCGCGTCGTCATTACCGGAATCGGAATCATTTCGCCCCTCGCTTCAAATCGAGAGGCCACATGGGAGCGTTTGATCGCTGGGGAATCTGGAGCAGGACCGATCGATACTTTCGATCCGGAAAACACTGCTTGTAAGATTGCCTTCCAAGTCCCCTACAAAGACGGCCGCGGCGGCGGGTCAGAAGATGACCCGCATGCGTTTGATCCAGATACAGTGGCAAGCGCGAAAGAGAGACGTCGTATCGATGAGTTCATCTTGTACGCGATTGGCGCTGCCGAAGAGGCTGTACAAGACTCTGGCTGGGTTGCCGAAACAGACGAACAACAAGAGCGCACAGGCGTTCTGATTGGGTCTGGCATTGGCGGCCTTCAGAGCATCTACGACTCTTCTATCAATCTGTACGAGAACGGGCCGCGCAAAGTGAGCCCATTCTTCATTCCATCAGCTTTGATCAATCTGGCGTCCGGCCAGGTCTCGATCAAACATGGCTTTAAAGGTCCAAACCACTCTGTCGTAACAGCCTGTGCGACAGGGGCCCACGCGATCGGTGATTCTGCACGCCTCATTCAGTATGGCGATGCGGACGTTATGGTTGCCGGTGGATCTGAAGCGGTCATCTGTGAACTCGCGATCGCTGGCTTCTGCTCGGCAAAAGCGATGTCGACCAAATACAATGATGAGCCGAAACGTGCGTCTCGCCCATATGATGAGGGCCGTGATGGCTTCGTTATGGGAGAAGGGGCCGCGATCCTCGTCCTCGAAGAGCATGAGCACGCCAAAGCGCGCGGTGCGAAGATTTATGCAGAGGTCGCAGGTTATGGCCTCACAGGTGACGCCCACCACATCACAGCGCCAGCAGAGGGTGCTGAGGGCGGTTATCGCGCTATGAAAATGGCAGCAGGGCACGCAGAAAAGAACTTGGGTGTCACTCTGGATCAAATCGATTACGTCAACGCACACGGGACCTCGACCCCACGCGGCGACGAAGGCGAAGTAGGCGCGGTTGAGCGTTTATTTGGCGATCACAGCAAAAACCTGTCCCTTTCGTCTACGAAATCAGCCGTTGGGCACCTACTCGGCGCTGCCGGTGCGATTGAAACAGCCTTCTGTGCGCTCGCCATTCGCGACCAGGTGATGCCACCAACGCTCAATCTAGATAACCCAAGTGTTGAGTCCCCAATCGATCTGATTGCGCACAACGCGAAGAAAGCTCCAGTGCGGGCGGCGATGACCAATTCTTTCGGGTTTGGTGGAACCAACGCATCCTTAATCTTGAAGAAGGTTGACTAGTCAGCCGACTATCGCGACCAATTTAACGCAAGGGGCCGGGCGATTGAGAAGGTCTAAATGCGTTTTCTAAAAGCTATATTTGCTTTGATCTTGGTTGCCGCCATTTTGGTTGGCGCAGCAGCTGGATTGGGTTGGTTTTGGCTGCAAGGTGAAATTGCAAAGCCAGGCCCGATTGGACAAGAAACAGAGTTCAACATTGAGCGCGGCGAAGGCCTCGCCAGCGTCGCAAACCGGCTCGAAACGCTAGGTCTCGTCGCAGATAAGCGCGTGCTCCGCATCCATGCGCGGATCGAAGATGTTGAGAGTGACCTGAAAGCTGGATCTTACATCGTTCCAGCTCGCGCAAGCGTCACGGATATCCTCACGCAATTCATTGATGGCGAAGTCATAGAGTTTCGCCTCACCATCCCTGAAGGCTTGACGACTGCGCAAATCCTACGCCGCGTTGAGGCTGCGACCGACCTCGAGGGCGATATGCCGGAGCGCGCGTTCGAAGAAGGGGTTCTGCTTCCAGATACGTATGTCTTCGGCGCTGGTACCACGCGCACCCAGTTCATTGAACGCATGGAAGCGGCGCAAATTGCGCTCCTACAAGACTTGTGGGAGGGTCGTCAGGACGACCTGCCAGTCGCGACGCCTTATGAGGCAGTTATCCTCGCTTCGGTGGTTGAGAAGGAAACAGCCCATACGGATGAGCGCTCTCTGGTTGCTGGGTTATTCGTCGGTCGGCTGAGACGCGGGATGCGCCTCGAAAGCGATCCAACCATCATCTACGGCGTTTCCCAAGGTGAGCCGCTCTATAACCGTCAAGGGCAACGCCGGACATTGTACCGGTCAGAAATCGACCGCAAAACCGACTGGAACACGTATCAAATCGATGGCCTGCCAAAGACGCCAATCTGTAATCCTGGGCGGGGTGCAATTGCAGCCGTCTTAAATCCACCGGAGACGGACTATGTCTTCTTCGTCGCTGATGGGAAGGGTGGACATCTGTTCGCGAAGACCTATGCCGAGCACCAGCGAAACGTGGCGGCCTATCGCCGCTTTGAGCGGGAAGAGATCGCCCGCGAACGGGAGAATTAATGGCACTATCTGGGATGACCGGCTTTGCGCGAGAGAGCGGTGAAGCCGAGTGGGGCACTTGGAGTTGGGAAGCGCGAAGCGTCAACGGAAAAGGTTTAGACGTTCGGTTAAACGTGCCGTCCGGCCTCGAGGTTATTGAGCAGGCTGTCCGCAAATCTGTCAGCGATACGTTTAAGCGGGGCAATCTTCAGATCGGACTACGAATCGAAATGACCGGTTCGGAAAAGATAGCGGTTAATGAGTCCGTATTGCAGACCCTGGTAAAGGCCTATGAGGCGGCGGACGGAACGATGGCAACAGGCCCCGCGCTCGCTACCTTGATGGGAATCAAAGGTGTTGTGGAAGCGCAATCAACGTCATTGCGAGATTTAGGGGAAGTAGAGGGCGCCTTCGACGTATTGATTGCGTCTGGCAAAATGCTCATCAATGGCTTGAAGGCAGCGCGTGATAAAGAAGGTACCGACGTTGAAGCCATGCTCGCCGGACATTTGTCCGAATCACATAGAATATACTTACAAGCCATTGAATTTTCTGAAGAACAGAAAAAGCTGATATCTGAAAAGTATCGCCAGCGGATCGCTGAGTTTGACACAGAGGGCGCACTTTCGGACGAACGTTTGGCGACAGAAATTGCTGTCCTTGCCGCTAAGGCAGATGTCACTGAAGAGTTAGATCGTCTCGCAGCCCATATCACCCGTGGCCAAGAGTTACTGAGCAGCGAAGGAGCCGTTGGACGTGACCTTGGGTTTTTGGCGCAAGAGCTGAACCGCGAGGCCAATACCTTATGCTCAAAGTCTGCATCTCTGGATTTGACGAATGCCGGCCTAGCGCTCAAAAGCGTGATTGATCAGTTCAAGGAGCAAGCCGCGAATGTCGAATAGCGATGAACAAGATCCACGCCGCGGCCTGATGCTAGTCATCTCAAGTCCTTCCGGGGCAGGTAAGACCACGCTGGCGCGCATGCTGATGAAGGAATTCGAGGACGTCGTCCTGTCCGTGTCCGCAACCACACGAGAAGCGCGCCCGAATGAAAGAGACGGGATCGACTACCATTTCCGCACGGAAGAGAATTTCCGCAAAATGATCGCAGGGCGAGAATTCCTGGAGTGGGCGAAGGTCTTTGATCGCTATTACGGAACGCCGCGGGCAGATACAGTTGCTCAACTCGAAGCCGGCAATGACGTTTTGTTTGATGTCGATTGGCAAGGGGCTGATGCCCTGCACGACCAAATGCCAAATGATTGCGTTTCGGTCTTTGTGCTTCCTCCGAGTATTGAAGCACTTGAGCAACGTCTCGCCGCGCGGGAAGGCTCTTCTCCAGAAATGGTTGCGCGGCGTATGCGAGACGCCCAGGCGGAGATCCTGCATTGGCGCCGCTATGATTATTGCATCGTGAACGATGATCTTCAGATAGCGTATGAAAAGCTACGCAGGATCCTGCTCGTCGAACGCACAAAACGGTTGCGCGAACATAATCTAGAAGACCACGTTCGGCGTTTGCTAGGCGAACTCTAGCGTTCTACAGACAGTTTTATTTTGCCTGCCAGTGTCTCGCCAGGCGCAAGCCAGCGTCGGCCCGTTACGGCTTCAGGTAGCTCACTGTTTACAGCATTTGGCGCGTGCGAAATCGGCTCTGCGCAGAAATAGTCTTCCCCAGGCGGTACATAAATCGTCGCGTGAGAAAAGATCGCGTCTGACTCCATCGTGACGCTGTGCGTCGGCCAGCTCATTTCAATGATCGGGTCCGCCACGCTGAAGGCGGTGTCTAATTTCAAACTCTCGACCGAACGCCCTGCGGACAAATCCTTCGCGTCTGCAATCGTGACGGGTTGGTTGTCGCCAGTGTCCTCATCTGGGCACCATTCATGAGTCGTTGGTAGCTTTAAACGGGCGTCCTTCCGCCGGAAATACGGGTGCCATCCCAGTCCAGCGGGCATCGCGCTTGAACCGTTATTGGTGACGTCCAATTCGACAATCAAGGCATGGTCTTGCAGTCGAAAGCTTTGCCGCGCCGTGTAGTCCCAGGGCCAAGCATCTTCCGCATGCTCATGCACCAGAGTGACGCTTCGGTCTGTGTGGCTTTTGACCTTCCAAGCTGTCTGCCATCCGAACCCATGAATGGCATGAGGTTCAGGCGGGAGGTTTGCGTGCAGCTGGATATTTTTATCGTTCACAAGGCAACGACCATTGTGAATACGGCCCACATAGGGAACCATTGGAAATGCCGAATACTGAAGTGGATCAAAAGCCGGTCCACTTCGCATGGGTCCCGTGCGCAAAATCTCTAAGTCTCCGTTGCGTAGGGCGCTTACGGAGCCACCTGCTGCAGGATCCAGTTCCAGCAACATGCTTCCGTTCGATAGTTGTAGTCTCAATTGGCCGCCTCCCCAAACATTCGCGCGAGTGACCTGAACTCAGTTTGCGTCAGGGTTTCTGCGCGCGCGGTTGGGTCAATCTCGCAGGATTCTAACCACTGGACAGGGTTCAAGTTCACCGTTTTCGCGAGCGGTTTGAGCGCGGCCCGCAACATCTTTCGGCGTTGACCGAAGGCGGCTGTCGCAACTTTCTCAAGCGAGGGAATATCATCAAATCGCTGTTCGCCTTGAAGGGGTCTGAACACGGCGACGGCGCTATCGACTTTTGGAGGGGGACGAAAGGCACCTGGGGGTAGCGTGAAGGAGATGGCCGCGTCACAGACGCCCGCGGTTAAAACGGCCAGGCGACCGTAATGCCGATCGCCCGGGCGGGCGCAGGTCCGCTCCGCGACTTCCTTTTGAAACATCAGCGCCATTTCACCGCGCCATGCGTCAGCCTTAAGCCAATCAATAAGCAACGGGGTGCCGACATTGTAAGGTAGGTTGGCGATAATTTTCACAGGCTCAGTCGCATCCGCAACGCTATTAAGGCGGGACCATTCGACTTTGCGCGCATCATGCTGGATGACCCGCAGCTGCCCTTCTTTTGCTTCGGGCCATTCATTCAGCGCCGCAGCAAAGCGTTCGTCTGCTTCAATACATGTCAGGGACTTTGTACCGGCATCCAAAAGTGCGCGGGTCAGTCCACCCGGGCCAGGTCCAACCTCAATCACATCACGGCCCTCGACTGGGCCTGCAGCGAGCGCTGTTCGCCTCAGTATATCTGGATCAAACAGAAAGTGCTGCCCAAGCGCCTTGCGTGCGCTGGCTTGCGTTAGGGCGGGGCGATCAGCCATGTGCGGCGTTTCTTGTCTGAGCCATCTCTGTTGCGAGCGTCAGCGCCGCGATTAAACTATCAGCCCGGCAATCCCCATTGGCAGCTGCCTCATAGGCTGTGCCGTGGTCAGGACTGGTTCGAATGATTGGCAGACCGAGTGTGGTGTTGACGCCGCCCCACATGTCCAGCGTTTTCACAGGGATCAGGCCCTGGTCATGCGTCATGGCGATCACCGCATCATACTTGCCGGACAGGGCTTCGTGAAAAACAGTATCGCCAGGGCGTGCGTTTGAAACGTTTAGCCCCTCGCTGCGCAGAGCCTCAGCCACAGGGTTTATGATGTCTCGCTCTTCGGTACCGATTGTGCCGTCTTCACCAGCGTGTGGGTTCAACCCACTGAAGGCAATCCTAGGAGCCCTTAGACCAAAACTGTCCTGAAGCGCTTTGTGCGTGATCCTGGCCGTTTCCGACAGAGCTTGCGGTGTGAGGTGGTCCAGAACGCGCATCAACGGAACATGGATGCTTGCTAGAGCAACCCTTAAGCCCCCGCCGACCAGCATCATGACCGGCTTGATTTGCGTAACTTCGTCCGAGCACAAATCCGCGATGAACTCTGTGTGCCCGGGAAAGCTAAATCCAGCCTCGTAGAGAACGGCTTTGTTGATTGGATTTGTCACCACAGCGGACGCTTCGCCAGAGAGACAAAGATGCGTCGCCTTTGCGATGCTTGAAGTGATCGCCGCCGCATAGTCGCTGCGCGGCGTACCGACTTCTAAATCATCCACCCCCGCGAGATCTATTGGAAAAACGGGTAGGGCGGTCTGAAAGACGTTTGACGCCTCTGATGGCGCGGAAATCTCTACGACTGGGACATCAGAAGAGAAAAGACCTGGGTCTGCCAATACGAAAAACGGCGCAAGGTTTAACGCGTTACGTTGCTTCCAGGCTGTGACGGTGATTTGTGGTCCGCACCCTGCGGGATCCCCCATCGTGACCGCGAGAGGTTTATCTTGTCCGGCCACGATTGGACTATTGTCTTCGGATAATCGTCGCTTCGCGACGCAGATTACGCAAGCTGCGCTCGGAAATCATACCTAGCTGCTGACTGTACAAACGATCTTCGATTTGGTCGCGATTAGGCAGCGCTTCAACATTGTCTCGACGATCACAGACGAACATGACCGCAAGCGTTCCAGATTGCGCAAAAATGTCGGTCGCAGAGCCAATATCTGTGCTCATGACCATCGACCGTCCTTCAGGACCAAGGTCTTCGACGTTCAAATCTGTCAACGCAGCAGATCGTAGATTGGAGTCTGCACTCACAACGTCATCGATAGCTGAACAGTTATCGATAGAATCAACAGCTGACTGCAAGCTTTGTTCGGAGCCATCGTTCACCGTGATGCGCGTGACATCGACCATAGTCGTTGAGTCTGAAGGATCGCGTTTGCTGCGAATACTCATCAAGTAAACGCCATCATCGACCACGATTGGATCGGTCAAACCTGGGCCTGGCAATCCGGAAATTGTTGTCTTCCGAGCATCGTCAAACTCATCCAAAACGATCCAGCCCATGTCGCCGCCAGTGGCCGCCGTTGGCGCCGAGGAAAATCGCTGCGCGGCGACTTCAAATGGTGCGCCAGCGCGCAATTGCTCAAGAATGGAATTTGCCGCAACGAGCGCTTGTTCTTTGTCTTCGTCGAGCGGGGCGTAGAGAAAGATCTCTGATGTCAGAAATTGCTCTTTTTGTGCGTCTGCGCGCA
>JBCBGJ010000089.1:0-8658 GCA_038526925.1 Pseudomonadota bacterium | reverse complement strand
GCGCGCGAACGAACATGCCCATCTGACCATGGAAGGCGACCATACGACCAAACGCTTCTGAGGCTTCGCCTTCAGCCGCTTCGACCAAATGGAAGCCATCCTGGTCTTTCACAACATACGGCACCGGCGCATAGGGCGCCAAAGCATCTGAGAGAACGGTTGGGCCAGATCCTGGGCCGCCGCCGCCATGCGGGGTCGAGAAGGTCTTGTGCAGGTTGATATGCATGGCATCGACGCCAAGATCGCCTGGGCGAACCCGGCCAACAATCGCGTTGAAGTTGGCGCCATCACAATAGAAATAACCGCCCGCTGCATGGATCAGATCGGCGATCTCTTTGATATCGGTCTCAAACAGTCCGCACGTATTCGGATTGGTCAGCATGATGCCGGCAATATCGTCCGTGGTTTCAAGCTTGGACTTCAGATCCAACATATCGACGCGGCCGCGGGCGTCGGCAGCAATCTCGTCGACAATGAAGCCGCACTGGATCGCTGTGGCTGGGTTCGTCCCGTGCGCAGAGGCTGGGACCAGAACGCGCTTACGGGTGTCGCCCTCGCCTCGCGCAATCAGCGCTTGGCGAATGGCGAGCATACCGCATAGCTCACCATGCGCCCCAGCTTTCGGGCTCATCGCGACGGCAGGCATACCCGTCAGCGTTTTCAGCCAGGTTGCGAGCTCATCAATCAGCTCGAGCGCGCCTTGTACGGTCCGCTGGGGCTGCATCGGGTGAACATCCGCAAAGCCAGCCATACGCGCGGCTTTTTCGTTCAGTCGCGGATTGTGCTTCATGGTGCAAGAGCCAAGAGGAAACAGGCCGAGATCAATCGCATAATTCTTCTGGCTGAGGCGCACATAGTGGCGCACGGCTTCTGGCTCAGAGAGGCCTGGCAAATCCGTATCTGCTTTGCGGGTCACACCGCCAAGACGAGACGTTTTGCCTTTCGGCGCTGGCAAGTCGACGCCAGTCTTATCTGTCGCGCCAATTTCGAAGATCAGATCTTCATGCTGCATCAGGCCTTTCGAGCCTGAGACCGTCTGCGTGTCTCCCCCAATCGCAGTGACAGGGGCGGTTGGTCGTCCAATCGTTTGCATGCTCATAGACTAATATCCTCATGGTTAGCGCCGAAGGCACAATCGGGGAAAAGTGAACTTAGGAAGGGCCAGACAGCGGACTCATACATGCCGTCGCTGACAAGGCTGTTGTGGCTACTCCTCGGAAGAACGATCCGAGTTGCGGGAGATTGAGCGAGCGCGACGAGCGCTTCTGAATGCTCTGCCGGAATAATGGTATCTGAGCCGCCATGCACAATCAGGATTGGCTCGTCGACGGTCGGGATGAATTTGTCACTCCGATAAGGATGCCGAAACACCAAACTGACGGGAAGAAAGGGTGCTTTGTCCTCGGCGAGCTTCAAGGCCGAAAAGTAAGGAGCTTCAAGGAGAAGCGCAGCAGCGTCTTGAAGGGCCGCCAATCGGGTTGCCGGGCCGGTCCCCAAGGAAAAACCACTTATAACAATCTGATCGGGGGAGACGTCTCTTGCTCGTAAATAAGCATACGCGGCATCTGAATCGGCAAACAGACCTGCTTGCGAAGGCTTACCAGTTGAGCCGGCATACCCTCTCCAAGAGACAGCCAGCATCCCGACACCAGCCGCGTGAAGCCTATGAAACACCCAACTCTCTTTTCCAATATGGCCTGCATTCCCATGGAACTTCAGAAGCGTGGGGCAATTGGGCGCCGCTTCCAAGAACCAGGCGACAATGGTCTCATTGTCCTTTGTGTTGAGTGTCACGACCTCCGCGGGCAAACCCTCAGGTACAGATGCTGGGGTTCTGTCTGGGAAATAAACAAGGCGGTCTTGGAACGCGAACGCGCTTCCCAGCAGCAAGACATAAGCCGCTACCAAACCACCAAGAATGCGGAAAACAGATCTCATTAAACGATGTCTCGCAGCGCGGCCGAATAGGCAGCGATATCGTCTTGTGTTGTGCATTCCGTCGCCGCGGCGAGGATGACATTGCCCATGCCTGCTTCTGGCAACATACGGCTGACGCGGACACCGCCAAGGATGCCGCGTTCGTCGAGCATGGCGAGCACCGCTTCAGCATCGACCGGGGTCTGGAACGCGAACTCGTTGAAGAAGCGCGGTGTGAGGATCTCAACCCCAGGAATCGCTTCCAAGGCGTTCGCCAAATCACAAGCGGCTTCATGGTTCAGCTCAGCTAATTGCTTGAAGCCTTTGCCGCCGAGCAAGGTCATGTGCGAGGTGAAAGCTAGCGCGCAAAGCCCTGAATTTGTACAGATATTTGACGTCGCTTTGTCCCGGCGAATGTGCTGCTCGCGGGTCGAAAGCGTCAACACGAAGCCGCGTTCACCATCCGCATCGACTGTTTCACCACACAGACGCCCCGGCATTTGCCGAACCAGCTTTTGAGTGCACGCGAACAAGCCGACATAGGGCCCACCAAATGTCAGCGGGTTACCAATCGATTGGCCCTCACCAACCGCGATATCAGCCCCCATTTCACCAGGAGGTGTGACCAAGCCGAGCGAGACCGCCTCCGTAAACACACTCACCAAGAGTGCCTTTTGTGCATGCGCGGCATCAGCGACGGGTGATAGGTCCGTGACCGTTCCGAACACGTTCGGCGATTGGCCAATGACGCAGGCCGTTGCATCGTCGACATTGTTCGCAAGCTCAAGCTCGCCATCGATCGCGGGCGCAAGCTGGACCACTTCGATCCCCTGCGCCTCACACAAAAGACGGGTCGCTGCCGCGTAATGAGGATGCAGACCGCCAGACAGGACGACTTTCTTGCGGCGCGTCACGCGGCACGCCATCACAGCGGCTTCAGCGCAAGCGGTCGAGCCGTCATACATGCTGGCATTGGCAACATCCATTGCCGTCATAGCCGCAACCTGAGTTTGGAATTCGAACAGGGTCTGGAGCGTGCCTTGCGCGATTTCCGGCTGGTAGGGCGTATATGTGGTCAGGAACTCAGAGCGCTGGATGATCATATCCACGCTGGCGGGGACATGGTGCTTGTACGCCCCTGCTCCAACAAAGAATGGACCATCGCTGGCCGTTGTGTTCTTTCCGGCGAGGCGCGCCATGTGGCGTTCAACGGCGAGCTCACCTTGATGATCCGGCAGATCACGGATCTGCCCATCAAGACGTGCGCTTTGCGGCACATCCTCATAGAAATCATCGACCGAGGCAGCGCCGATTGTATTCAGCATCGCCATGCGATCTTCTGGGGTCAGGGGCAAATATCTCATGCTCGGGTCTCCAGGTTCATTTCATTGGCCAGGCGCTCAGCCCGGGCATCATGTTTCATCAGGTCAGACACCACGCCCGCCCGATCTGTTTCACTCTTATTTTGACTGAGTTTGCGCACGCCCCTGAGGGTACTGACGCTAATCTCGAAGGCGACGATCGCGTTTGCGAGTTTGTCGACATAATCATCCGGCGCATCGGTGACGGCCCACGGTGTATCGCGCTCCGCCTCCATTTGATCTGAAAGAGCCGAGACGCTTTCGCGGATCGATTTCAGGTCTGTCTTGAAGGTCAGCGCGCCACGCGCTTCCGCCGCAATGTAATTCCAGGTCGGGACGACTTTGCTATTCGTTGCTTTGGACGGATAGGCCGACGCGGACACATATGCATCATCACTGCGGAACACAGCCGTAACGGTTGGCGCCTGATCCTGCAGAGCCTTCCAGAACGGATTGGTGCGCGCCACATGGCCGATCAGTTTGGACTGGTCCTCGCTCCACACCAACGGCACGACCGCTACGACAGGTCCATCGGACCCGTTCGCGGCAATCGTCGCCAGCGGACTTTGCGCGATGATTGCGCGCGCCGCGTCAGCATCCGTGTGGAAGATCGAGGACGGGTGCATCTGGTTTAGAGCCCCTCGCAGAACGTCTTGTACGCATCAGCGTCCATAAGGCCTTCCAAATCGCCTTTGTCAGACAATTTGATTTTGCAGAACCAACCTTTGCCTTCTGGGTCTTCATTCACCGTTTCAGGCGCATCGGCGAGATCACCATTGCCTTCAGTCACTTCGCCGGCGACGGGAGCATAGACGTCAGACGCGGCTTTGACGCTCTCAACCACCGCCATGTCATCGCCTTTGCCGAAGCTGGCGCCCGCTTCAGGGACCTCGACGAAGACAACATCGCCGAGCTGTTCGGCGGCATATTTGGTGATCCCGACTGTGCCGGTGTCGCCGTCGACGGCGATCCATTCATGGTCTTCTGTAAAATAAGTGCTCATCTCTCACCCCGTTAGCGTTTATAATTTGGTTGAACGAAGGGCAGCGCGCAGACTTCTGCTGCGCGGGCTTTGCCCCGGACCATTAGGTCAATCTTGGTGCCTGGTTCGGTCAGATCCGCGCGGACATAGCCCATGGCGATCGGGCGATCGACACTCGGGCCGAACCCACCAGACGTCACTATGCCGACCCGCTCGCCATTCACATGAATTTCCGTCCCTTCGCGGGCCGGGGCGCGTTCGAGTGGCTGAATGCCGACGCGCTTTTCTGCGGCACCCTCGGAGAAGGCTTTCAGAATACGCTCAGCGCCTGGGAAATCAGCGCGCTCACGGCGCGATTTCTGGATCACCCACCCTAAGTCCGCTTCGACCGGGTCGCGGCTCGCATCCATATCGTGGCCATAAAGGCATAGCCCGGCTTCAAGGCGGAGGCTGTCGCGAGCGCCAAGACCAATCGGCTTCACACGCTCATCCGCGAGTAGAGTTTTTACGAGATCAGTCCCAAACGCATTGTTTGGAAGAAGCAGCTCATAACCATCCTCACCGGTATAGCCGGAGCGAGACAGCATAATTTTCTCGTCGCCCTTCTGAAGATAGGCGCAGCGCATGAATGTGAGATCAGCGGCTTCCGGGAAATGATCGGCGAGCACCGCTTCAGCTTTGGGCCCTTGCAGCGCCATCAGAATGCGATCGTCAGCTTTCTGAAGCGCAGCCACATCGCTGAGTTTCTCTTCCATCAGCGCCCAATCTTGGGCCTTCACTGCACCGTTCACGACGATGTAAAGCATGCCATCAATGCCGGGCATACGGGTGATTATAAGATCGTCGAGGATGCCGCCTTCTTCGTTCAAAAGAACCGACAAACGCCCCCGCCCGGGTTTCAAGATCGCGATATTGCTCGGAACCAGACGTTCAATCGCCGCAGAGATTTTTTCATGCGCGCCAGGTTCGCCCATGCCCTCTTTCAGAAACAGAAAACACGGCCCCATATGGGAAACATCGAACAGGCCAGCATGCTCGCGGGTCCAAAGGTGTTCAGGCTTCACACCCTCGAATTGGACCGGCATTTCATAGCCCGCGAAGGGTACCATCTTGCCGCCATGCTCGACGTGCAAATCGTAAAGCGGCGTGCGCTTCAACGTTTCGGTGGTTTGGTCAGCCAATAGAGGCGCCTTCCAAAGCAGGACAGATCACGCGCAAAGCGGACCTATGCTGCCCCCGCTGTCTTGGCGCCTGAGAGATTCCGCCCTGATCAAGTCGGGGCTTGCTCCTTCGGCGAGGCTGCCGCATGTCGCGCGCCTCTTTCCAGCGTGTTGAACCCGTTCCGGTCCTTTTGCCTGAGCGTTTCCGGGGCGGTTGCGCCTTCGGCGATCGGGAGTTCGATTCTCTCCCGGAACGGATCTAATGAGCGTTAGCTAGTCCGAATCCAGAACAGCGACAAGTCAAATGTCAGCGCGATTGCGCCGATTAGTCGACAATCGTCAGCGCGGACAATTGGCTAGCAATCGCTGCATAAGCATCGAGCAGTTCACTACCATTGCCAGCATCAAAAAAGCGGCTGTCGTCACCGGCGCAGTTTCGAAGTGTGTTCTTCGCATTGTTCGGCGCTTGAAACGCAACGGCATAGACCAGTACATTCTCATCACGCATTTCACGGCAAAGACGACGCGCTTGCTGGTTACTATTGCCTTGGCTGAACTCGTAGCGGCGGTTGAACTGTCCGTCCGTCATCAAGATTACGGCTTTGATCGTGTGCGGCTCAGAGTAGCTGTGCGGCGCAGATGTGGACGGCCAAATGCTGCTCCAGTCTGGGGCCACAAGATACCAGGACCAGGCGATCCCCAAGTGTCCAGCAGTCCATCCACCGGCCGTGAGCTTATTTATTTCGCGCTCGAACAGTGTGAGATTGCTGGTGAGCGGCAATAGGCTAGACGTCGGGCAAGAGCTTGCATCATCGCCGACCCATCTATTGAACGCTGGATCATCATCTTCCCATGCGGCAATTCCGGTTCGCTCAGAGACGCAGACTTTGTCCAACCCATCGCCGTCGCGATCATCATTCACCGGCCGTCCAAGCGCTGCGTTTCCGTAGGCGCCTGCGTTTACCGAGGTTGAGTAAGATACAAAAGATATCCGAACGCGGTCGCCCGTGCTTGGGTCAATCAGTGTGTTTGCAGCCGTGATCGCAGCCGTTTTCAGATCTGCGAGCTTTGTCCCGCGCATAGACCCTGAAACATCGAGCATCAAAGCCAGGTCCAGCTTGGTCACGTTCGCCTTCGATGTTGCACCATTTGCGACCGCCATGCTGTGCGGCGTAATCGAGCCACCGATCAAGGTTGCCATCGTGCAGTCTGAAGTGACCCGCACAGTGCCCGCATTCCGGTCAATGGCGACTTGTGAATTCATACACGCCACATCGTCATGCGCGCTCGTCAGGTTCGCGTCGAGCGAATTGAGCGCGATTTGGCGGATTTGGGTGTCTGATAGAGACGCGTCTTCCATGGCCCGCGCGCCTGCCAATGAAGCTGCATCAATCGCCGATTGGAGATGGCGATCTGCGTTCACCTGGCGCGACAGATCAACGGCTGCGCCGACGACGACTAAAATCGGCACAAGCGCGAGCGCGAATAGAACGGCGACGTTCCCACGCTTGTCTTGCCCCCACATATTGAGACACTGAGTAAACATTTGCCCGTCCCCCGGTCAAATTGATACAAAAACGCAAAATTCGCGTCTGGGGCGAGCAATGTGTGTGCCAATTCGCGCGTAAATGTGAGAAACGAAGAGATCTGTCGTGCACGCCCTTAGGCTGCGTGCGGACAACGCACGTTCTCCAGTATCGGATTAGCCAGCTTTTCTGGGTGTTTGAGCGCTCAGTCCTTACTGGACAAGTCCAACGCCCATGAAGTCGCGCGTGATTTGTTCGTATAGTTCGATCAATTCATCGGGTTCATCGGTTGTCAGGAAGCGGGACGAATGCCCTGCGCAGAAACGCAGAAGTATTTCAGCTTCAGTGGATGTATTGTACCCAATCGAATAGATCGTGATGCCTTCATTTTGCATATTTCGGCAAAACCGCCTGGCCGCATTATTCGTTAGAAGTTTTTCTCGGGTCCAGCTGCCCGACGTAAAAGGCGCCTCGAAGCCATACTGAAATGTACCATCGGACATAAGGATCACGACTTTAGGTCGGTTTGGATCTCGGTAAGGGTGCGGTGCATGGACAGCGCTCCCCCCAAAAGATGTATTTGTCCAAACCCCAGTCCAATTTGGAGAGATCAGATACCAGGCCCAAGCGATCCCCATGTGACCTGCTGTGAAACCACCTGCCGCGCTAAGAGATGACCGTTGAAGACCATCAAGCGCGGTATGTACGGTAGAGATGTTACTCTCCAGCGGCAATATCGGTGAGTCTGGGCAGATCTCTTCCGAACTTCGCACAACTGTTCCTGTTTCTTTTCGGGCATCCGCGTCGGCAACGGTCAGGACTGAACCGACATAGTTTCCGGGCCCTGGCGCGGCATCGGTATAGGCATGCATGCCTGTCCGCTCAGTCACGCAGACCCGTTCGATCACAGAGTGTGGCAGGGTTTCATTGTCGCTTTCAGGGTCTGCCCCTGAAACGCGTCCCGTCGCGAGGTTTCCGAAATCAGCAGCATTCACCCCGGATGCGAAAGGCACCAGTGCGACGCGTCCTCGCTCGCCTGGATTGGTCCCGATGATGAGCGTTGCTGCGCGCTTCGCCGCCACTTTAAGATCGGCAATTTCTTCGTCGCTCATTGATAGAGATATATCCAGTATCATCGCAACATCTGCGACTTTGTGGCGGGCTGCTGCCTGTGCCGCCGCACTTACCCGGACTTCGCGTCTCCCCATGATACTTGACCCAAAGGTCGTTGGAATTTCGCATGATGCGTTCATCACCACCGATAAATCTGTCCGGTCTGCTGTAACGGAATTGATGTCACAGGTGACATGATCATGCGCCGTCGCAATGTTCGCGGTGAACGCCTCCGACGCAATAAATGCAGCTCTTTCAGCCGAAAACTCTGACTTAAACGACCGCGCGCCCGCCAAGACGGAAGCATCTATGGCATACTGTAAATGTTGTTTCACGCTAACGGCGTTTACGGCGTCGATCGCAAATCCTGTCACCGCCGCAAAGGGCACGAGGACAATCGCAAAAATCGTTGCGGCATGCGCGCGGGCATCGTGCCACAGCGCTCTGAATAAAGGTGGTCTCACGTACCGGCTCCCTCTTGCGCCTTCTTCGAAGACGCAACGTGCCCCTAGTACGTGAGTGCAAACCCTAGCGGCGTTGGGTGAGGATACCGCTACTCGGCTGTGTCAAATTTGCATTAAATCAGCGGCGTTTGTTCG
>JBCBGJ010000088.1:0-8687 GCA_038526925.1 Pseudomonadota bacterium | reverse complement strand
ACCGTTTCGCTGTTCTCTGCGGATCCAAGCGTGACGTGTTCAACGCTCGCCACCAGCAATGACAATATCCGATGCGAAGCGACCAATCTCGCTGCAGGCGCGAGCGTATCCCTTATCCTTCAAGTCGATCGTCCAATCCTGGAGGGCGTCAGGTCCACAACTTTTACGGTTTCCTCTCCGGATACTGTTGAGTCCGATACAAGTGACAATAGCGATGTCGCGCGCATCGATGCCGAGCCAATCGCTGATCTTATCGTCAATGATAAGCGGATTAGTCCAAACCCACCGCAATCGGGCGGGGATGCAACTTATCTTGTCGATATCAAAAACATCGGACCGAATACTGGCGACGCGGTTGCGGCTGCGGACTTCATTGATCCAACCCTATTCGAAGTCGTAAACGTCGCAACGACAGCGCCAGGCGGGACTTGCGACTACAACACGACCACAGCGAATACGGCGACCTGCGACATGGGCGATGTCGATCGCGATGAAACCTTCCAGATGGCAATCTCGGTACGGCCGCTCTTCCCGTTCAACGGTGCCAGCAACCCGGGTGATTTTCCCGCATCGCACACAAATACTGCAACCGTGTCGACGACCACCACGGAAAGCGATCCGACCGTCAACAATACGCGGTCTCTGACTCACGATGTTGATGCGCCAACGCTAGATATGCGTGTCACCAACGCGGAACCGAGTGGTTTTGCCGAACCTGCTGTCTACGGGTCCACGCTGCTCTACGAAATTGAAACCCGGAATGGCGGGATTACACGCGGCACCGGGATCGTAACGACTGTCACGCCGAATCCTCCGGCCGGTTATGAAATGGCCTATAATGCTGGGAGTGCTACGCTGCCCGTTGGGGTGTTCTGTTCGCAGGCGAGCAACACGGACCCGGTCATCTGTACCTATCCGGATATGAGCAATAGCGACTCTGAAACCGTGACGTTGGCATTTGATATCGTTGATGCCGGTGGCGGTGCGCCGACCTCTTCAAGTACGTTCGGGACGACCGCTGTCGTGACGTCCGATCAGCAGACGTACGATACGCCAACCGCAAACAATACAGCGGCGCAAACCACAACTGTGCTGCCTTCAACCGATCTTGAAGTACTGTCTAAGACGCGCGTTTCTCCAGCGCCGCCGAACCCGATCAACATTTCTGAGCCAGTGGTCTACGACATCGTATTCCGAAACAATGGAACGTCAGCAACGACGCAAGTTCGCTTAACCGACACGCTGCCTGGTGGGTTTGAGCGCACAGCCACGGCGGTGACCTTCACACCTTCTGGAACGGCAACCGTCTCAGGATCCACGTGCTCCCTCGGCCCGTCTGTTCTCTGTGTGGTTGATGGCTTTTTCCCAGCGAATGGCGACACCGTTACGATGCGCATCGAGATCGCGGCAAGCTTCCCTTATACCGGAAGCTCGACTGACCCGATCGTCAACAATGCCTCCATTTCTGTAGGATTAAATGCAAGCAACGAAGTGATCTCAATCGATGAGAACTCCGCCAATAACTCCGCCTCAAGCAGCGATGGGGTCATCCTGGTCAGCACGATAAGCGGCCGCGTCTATGCCGATGACGATCAAAGCGACAGCTTCGGGGCAGGAGAGGGAATCGGCTCCGTCACTTTAACCCTGACAGGGACTGATCTTTACGGGAACACTGTATCGACGACCGTTCAAACAGCTGCGGACGGCTCTTATACGTTCGCGAATTTGCCGCCTTCAAATGCGACCGGTTATACGATCACACAAACCCAGCCGAGCGGCTACTTCGACTATCAGGAGACAGCTGGAACGGCTTCAGGGACCGTCAACAATGCGTCCTTTGGCGATGGTGCGTCCACCAATGTCATCTCGGGCATTGTGCTGGGCGAAGACGAGGATGCAACCGGCTATGAGTTCGCGGACTTTACCGAAGCCACAGTGTCCGGCGCGATTTACGACGACGCCAATAACAACGGAACCCGCGATGGTGGAGAATCTGGAATTGGATCTGGCTACGCCGCCACGCCACATGTCAGCCTGACTGGAACAGATTATGCCGGAAACACCGTCAATCTGACCGTATCCGTCAATGGCTCGGGCGCTTATTCCTTCGCGAGCGTGCCGCCATCAGAAGCGACGGGCTACACGGTCACGCAATTGCAAGAACCGTCAGGCTTCTATGACGGCCTTGAAGAGAATGGCAGCGGTTCAACCCTAGCTGGAACAGTCGATGGGACCGAGCAAATCGTGATCGGCGTTGTCGATCCAGCGGATACATTCTCGGATCGAAATTTTGGTCAGGTCGAAGTGTCGAGCATTGCTGGCATCGTCTACGAAGACGACAATGAGAATGGAACCCGTCAAGGCGGCGAGACCGGCACATTCTCTGGCGCAACGCTTGAGCTGAGCGGTTCGGATGACCTTGGCCGAGCCATTTCTTGCACCACGACCAGCGCTGCCGATGGAACTTTTTCCTTCCCAGTTGCAGCCTGTACGGAAATCAGACCTGGGACATATACAATCACCATGACGGCCTCGCCGGGTGGAGCGGCCACCGGCACAACGTCAGGCACGCCTGCAGGGACGACGTCCACAAATGCGATTTCATCCATAACCATCGCACCAGGAACCAGCGCGACTGGATATCTCTTCGGCGTCGGCGCGAACTCGATCGAAGCGAACAATGACGACTTTACTGCTACTCCGATTAATGGCGCAGATGGCGGTGACACCGCGACTGTCTTTACGGATGATCGACTCGCAGGCGCGGCATTTGCCGACCCGGACGTCATCCCGTCAATCACCGCGGATGGTGGTCTCACCGGCGTCTCAATCAATGCCGACGGGACTTTGACGGTTCCGGCGGGCACACCTGCGGGCACCTACACGGTCGGCTATCGGATCTGTGAAGCTGCTAATACAGGCAATTGTGATCCGGCTACGGCGGTGATTTTGATCGAACCGCCTCAAATTCTCGCCAACGATAATGATTTCTCTGCGACGACGATCAATGGCGCCGACGGTGGCACGACGGCGAGCGTGTTCCCCGATGACCGACTGAATATGGTGGCCTTCGCGGACGCAGCGGTGAATCCAACCATCCTCGCAGATGGCGGTCTAACCGGTGTGACGATCAATGCTGACGGAACACTGAACGTCCCCGCGAACACGCCGGAGGCGACTTACACGGTCCAGTATCAAATTTGTGAGGCGCTCAATCCTGGAAATTGCGATGATGCAACGGCAATCATCACTGTCGGCGCCCCAACCATCACGGCGAACCCAGATGACTTTACGGGGACACCGATCAATGGCGCGAATGGTGGTACGACGGCGAGCGTGTTCCCCGATGACCGGCTGAACAATGTGCCTTTCGCGGATGCTTTGGTCATCCCAACCATTGTTTCCGATGATGGGCTAACCGGCGTTTCGATCAATTCTGACGGTACGCTGGATGTCCCGGCGGGCACGCCCGCGGGCACTTATGATGTGATTTATCGGATCTGTGAGGCCCTCAACACCGGAAACTGCGATACCACGACGGCGACCATTCTAATTGAGCCGCCGCTCATCGAAGCCAATCCTAACGACTTCACTTCAACGCCGTTTAACGGCGCAACCGGGGGAACGACCGGCAGCGTGTTCCCGGACGACCGATTGAACAATCTTCCGTTCGCAGATGCCGACGTTATCCCGACAATTGCTTCCGATGGCGGGCTATCTGGTGTTGCGATCAGTTCTGATGGGACGCTGACCGTACCCACCGGAACGCCAGCAGGAACCTACTCAGTTACATATCGCATTTGTGAGACACTGAACCCGACGAATTGTGACGATGCCATCGCAACGATCGTCGTTGAAGCCTCGCCGATAGTGGCCAACGATAATGATTTCACCTCTGTGCCAATCATCGGTGCGAGCGGTGGGCCGACTCCGAGCGTCTTTCTGGATGATACGCTCAATGGCGCAAGTTTCGCCGACAGTGATGTCAATGTCTCGATCACAAATGATGGCGGATTGTCTGGTGCGACTATCGGCGCGGATGGCGTCATCAACGTGCCCGCTGGCACAGCCGCCGGCACTTACATGATCGGGTATCAAATCTGCGAAGCGCTTAATCCGAGCAATTGTGACTCGGCTGTCGCCACGGTCATCATCGGCGCTGCTGCGATTGATGCTGAGGATGATGATTTCACGTCGACCCCGGTTAATGGCGCGGATGGCGGCCCAGTTGGGGACGTGCTCCCCAATGACACTCTAAATGGCACCCCGGTTAGCCTGACGGATATCTCGATTTCCGTGATTGATGCAGATCCAGAGCTCGATTTCGACCCAGCGACCGGTGACATCAGCGTCCCGTCGGGAACTCCGGCTGGAACGTACACGATCGAGTATGAGATCTGCGAGAATATCAATCCGAGCAATTGCGATACCGCGATTGCGGTGATCCAAGTTGATGCACCTGACATCATCGCGGAGAATGACGACCATACCGACACGCCTATCAATGGCGCCGATGGCGCGACGCTGCCAAGCATATTTGGCAATGACACGCTAAACGGTGACCCGTTCGACCCAGCCGATGTCATCGCAACGATCACAGATGATAACGGCCTGACGGGCATTGCAATCAATGACGATGGCTCCGTCTCCATTCCTCCAGGCGCGCCTGCGGGGACCTACTCCGTCGAGTATCAAATTTGTGAAGCGCTAAACCCAACCAATTGTGACACCGCGACGATCACTTTCACGATTGTCACGGACTCCAGCCTGTCCGGATCCGTGTTCTTGGATGGAAACGGGGATGAAACCCTTCAAAACGGCGAAACCTTGTTGCCTGGCTACACGGTTGAATTGAGATCGAACGGCGTTTTGATCGCGACGACGACGACAGATGCAAACGGCGCATATTCGTTCGACGGTTTGGACCCGGATTTGACCTACGAAGTTGTGTTCATCGAAACGGATACGGGTACCGTTATTGATACGATCGAGATGATTGATCTGCAGCCGGGCGAAAACCGCACTGGGCTCGATCAACCCATCGCGCCAACAGGGACCGTCTATGATCTGTCGACAAACGAGCCTGTGGTCGGCGCGATCGTTACGGTTGTGGATGAGAACGGTCAGCCATTGCCTCCGGCATGTTTCAGTGACCCAAGTCAACAAGGCCAAGTGACAGGGAGCGAAGGGTTCTATTTCTTCGATTTTGTTCCGGGCGCCGCCGCAGCTTGTCCAGCGTCTGGTGGAACCTATCGGATCGAAGTCACGCTGCCGAATGGATTGACCGCCGTTTATGGCGCTGCGCCAGCTGATGTCGCGAACGGCGCCCTGGATCCAGGTCTGTGTCCGGATGATGCGGTTAGCGGTCCAATCTGCGAGGTGTCTGGTGAGCCAACGCGCCCGGATGCGAGCAATGTCCCACCCTTCTACGCTGAGTTTACGATTGCAGAGGGCGACCCAGAGTTCGTGAACAACCACCTGCCGATTGATACCTCGGTCAGTCTTTCACCGCTGAGCGCGACCAAGCGCACACTGTCAGCGACAGCGTCTATCGGCTCGGTTGTTATCTATACAATCTCGATCACCAACCCGCATGATGTCCCTCAGTTCAATATAGATGTCGTGGATCAATTGCCTGCAGGCCTCGCCTATATTGATGGTTCGGCTCGAATTGGCGGCGTTGAAGTGGAGCCGGTACGAGATGGTCGGACGCTGACCTGGTCAGGCCAGAGTGTGCCGGCGCGCGGATCGCTTGAAGTGACCCTCGGCGTTGCGGTCGGCGCAGGTGTGACGGTCGGAGAGTACGTCAACCTTGCTTATGCCGATAATGGCCCGCAAGACATTCGGATTACGAATATCGCGGAAGCCACGGTCCGCGTGACCCCGGACGAAATTTTCGATTGCTCAGAAGTCATCGGCAAAGTCTTCGAAGACAAAAACCGGAATGGCATCCAAGATGAAGGCGAAGACGGATTGCCAGGCGTTCGACTGGCGACGGTCAAAGGTCTGCTCGTCACCACGGACGAATTTGGGCGCTATCACATTGCCTGCGCCGCGACTCCAAAGGTTGGCATCGGGTCAAACGTCATCCTCAAGCTTGATGATCGCACACTGCCAACAGGCTTCACGGTCACGACGGAAAACCCACGTGTGGTCCGGCTGACACAAGGTAAAATGGGGCAGCTGAACTTTGGCATCGGCGCGCTTCGTCCGGTCGAATTCCAGGTCCGCGACCAGGCATTTGAGGTCAGCAGCGCGGAGCTAACCGAAGCAACACTGATTGAAGTCGACAAGCTCACGCAAATCCTGTCGGAAGAGGCGTCGGTCTTGACCGTGGTTTTCTTCGAAGAAGCTGGCACCGAGGCGCGGATTTCAGCGCTTGTATCCGCCATCGAAAATTCATGGGAAGAGTTCGACTCTCCCTTACAGCTCATCATTGAAACAGAGGCGGTCAGTTCCAGCCAGAACCCTTGACCGTTTCGCCTACGTTTTGGTGATCGAGAGCCCCCAGCAACATTTCGTTGCTGGGGGTTTTTATTGACTCCGATACTGTAGAAAATGGCTATTAACCTCTGAAAAGTTTACAGATTTATCGAAAACTTTAACCAGTGGCAGGGGGTTTATAAACGTCAAATTGACTCTCTTCTGGCATAGTCCTTCCAAAGCAAGGGTTCTGGCGAATTTTGCTTCAGGTTTGAGATATGCGAACCACTCATCGATCAGGATCTACGCTCGCGGGCATACTATTGTCCGGCGCAGCCCTCGCCCCTATCGCGCAAGCATCTGAAACGCGTTCTTCCACGAACGCCGATGACGAGGCAAATCGTTCGATTGCGTTTACAAACGCAAACCACGAAGAACTGCCAAGCCGAAAACTAAATGTCGGCCTGGGGCAGGGGGGCACAGTGGTCCCCGGGGGCGAAACCGTCTCGTTCATCACCTATTGGAACTATGACCGAGAAGTCGCGTTCAGCTCGGTGCGGATCTTCAAGGCCTCAGATAAGAACCTAAGCTCCCCCTTGGCTGATATTCCTTTTACACGGGAGCAGGGTGCCGAGTGGCAAATGCCAGAGACCGGTAGTGGGGAATTTATCTATGTCCTTCGGGTCTACAATCAGTCTGGCCTCTATGATGAAACCTATCCCAAATCGCTTAAGCGCGGGGCGGTTAAGGCTCGCGATATAGATCCGGAGCATCTGCAAAATCAGATCAAATCCGTGGACAATACGGCGGTTCAGAACATTCAGATTACACCGCGAATCCGTGTGAAAACAGCAACGCGTGTGGCGACGGATAAAGTGCAGGCGGAAGCGTCTAAGGTGGTCGAAGACCACATCGTCACTGCGCCTTCAGCACCGTCCGTGAAACCAAGCTTGGATAACGCCTCGTCGGCGCTCGATGACGGGGTACAGAAAACAGTCCCGAGTGAGGCAAAACCTGATCTCACCGCGGAGCTGGATCCTATTCCGGAGGCGCCAGCAACACGTATCCTGGTCGGTGAGACCTATTGGTCGGATGCCGTGAGCGCGGCAAAACCAGATCGCGAGAGCGATGATGTGCTGCGGCAATCCGATATCCATGTCAGCTTCGATGGCTTGGATGTGCAACCGCTATTGAATGTGGGTCTCGTTGGCGGTGGAACGTCCGTCGCGCCCGGGTCGGGAATTCAGTTCCAGACCTATTGGAATTATAGCGAATTCATCGATCGGGCGCAGGTCGAAGTCTACGACCCGAGTGATAAATACATCGCCGCGCCGATTGCCACACTACTGGTTGATCCGGTCACCGGGCGGGCGGATTGGACGGTGCCAGCCTACCGACGGACGGACGGTTATACATATGTCTTGCGCGTGTTTGATAAGGACGGCCAGTCAGATCTAACCGATGCAAAACACCTCGCAATCGTTTCTGAGACTCAGTCCTTGGAAGACGCGCCCAACATGACCGGACCTATCTATGGAGAAGATGCGACCGCTCGTCGAAACATCGACGTTCGCGGCGGCGCGATCACGGTATCAGGCACAAGGTTTATGGGAACAAAGGCCGAGACGCTGAGCGTGCGTGGGAAGCCGGTTCTAACTGACGCTGATGGCAGTTTCGCAATCCAAGAAATCATGTCGCCAGGCGAGCATGATGTCTCCGTGCGATACAAGACATCTGACGGACGCGTTGTGCGCACCACAAAGTCTGCAGAAATCCCTGAGAGCGAAATGTTCTTTGTCGCGCTTGGCGATTTGACGGTCGGAACGCGATCGAGCGAAGGGCGCGCCTTGCTCGAAGCGAGCGGCGAGGACTTTGAGGAAACCTACGTGACGGGGCGCGGTGCGTTTTATCTCAAAGGTAAGATCCAAGGGCGCTATTTGCTCACTGCCTCTATGGATACGACTGAGGACGATATTGATAATCTGTTCTCGAATCTGTCAGACAAAGATCCACAATCCATTCTCCGGCGTGTCGACCCTGACCGCTATTATCCGGTCTATGGCGATAACTCGACCTATATCGAAGATGCCCCAACCCAAGGCCGGTTCTATGTCCGCCTAGAGGATGGCGATGACCATGTCGTGTGGGGGAATTTCTTCACAGATGTGACGGACACAGAATTCGCTCAGATAGACCGCAGCGCCAGATAGGACGCCATCTCGAACCACCTGGTCGTTAAGCTCTGTGGAGGCAAGCGGCGCAGC
>JBCBGJ010000087.1:0-8770 GCA_038526925.1 Pseudomonadota bacterium | reverse complement strand
TGAGATGCGAAGGTTTGGAAAATTCAAGAACCACCAATGAATCATCTCGCTCGTAACACCGCGCAGAAGCGAGTGGTTCAAGACCACGCAGAATTGACCATTTGATCGCTCAATAATCTCAAACGCCGTTGAATCTGTCGGCTTCAGCGTCCAGCCAAAATCGCGCTCAGCCGGCATTGAAAAACTCGCCATTGGGTTCCCTCAATCTAAACAGAATGATTGGAGCTTAGACGCATCGGCACTCGTGCACCGTTCACCTAAGTTAACTCAGATAGATTTTTCTTGAATCGACTGAGCCCCTGCGGCGTAATCCCCAAAAATCGAGCGATATACTTGTCCGGCACCGCATCAATCACGTGGTCGTAACGGTCGACTAAGAACCGGTATCGCGTTTCGACGTCCCGAATGGTCTTGGCGCAAGCAGGTGCGAAAATACATATCCGCGAGGCGATGCAGTACAATAGATTCGCCCTCAAGTATCCGGTCGATACGGCTTTGAACGTTTTCTATTGTGAGCCAGATGGATGGGCGATGGGAAAACGATTGCCTATTTTGGGCAAGGCCATGTGCCTGAGCATTCGCTGGAAAGATGTCGTTTCAGCTGGGCAGGTCATCGGCGTCCACTATCACTATGAAGTCGTTATCGGCGCATCGGGAAATAATCCCTTGGTGCGCGCGTTCAATCAGCGTCTCACCAAAGAATACTCGCCTGAATTTTTTGACGCTTGGCACCTGCATAATTCGATCGAAGTCGGGACGTTTGAAAACTTTCTACCGGCTCTGTTTGCTCAACGAGACGCTGACTCCGACCTTCGATATTCCGTCAGCATGAATCCGATTGAACCGGAAAAGAACCAGCAATCTGCGCAGTCCCCTGAGCTGTTTTATCATCGGGCTTCGGGATACAAATCAGCCAAAGACCCACACGCCTATCAAGCGTCGGAGTCTGCAAGCTTCCTCTAGACGCGGCGTTTACTCGGACGGGACGGTTGCCATTTGTGCTGTGATCTGCTGGGCGATCGCGTTTAAGCCAGTGCTGAGCGCCGCCATATAGGATTCATAGCTGTCGTTCGAGGTCGGAACCGCGATTGAAAATCGATTGATTTCCGCGTGGCTGCTTGTGCTTTGAACAAGATACTGACCGGCCATTATGGCTTCTCCGTCGGCGCCTCTTAGCAATCGATCGAAAGTGAGAGACACACGCACATCCGGCCGCACGCCGGTGGGAAATGGACGTTGGAGCACCATGCTGCCCGAATTTTTCTCGAGCGCTTTAGACAGTGCCGTTGTCAAAGCTTCACTGGGTGGTGAGGCCCAGCGGTGATCATCATCTTCAGAAATCCGGTAAGGCGAGATCGCAGTCGTGATCTGTTGATTGCGGGCATAAGCCGGAAGGGTGAGCTCTGAAAGACCAATGATCTGTTCGTTCGTGATCGCGCTTGTCGGTAATGCTGGGTCGGCCAGCGTGTAGAGAATGGGATCAGGTGCAGACGAACAAGAAGTAACGAACGCGGAGAGGCCCAAGATCATGAGTGAGCATTTCATGGTCATCGATCAATTTCTCCCCGTCAGCAACGCGTTGGGTTGTTCTTCAAGTCTGACCGCGAGCGCAGAGAGTGAGCGGGCGGCATCGCGCAAATCGCGGACCGCGCCGGAAAGATTGACATACAGTTGTGAGTCCGGCGAAAGCCCGGTCAATGTGCTTTCGCCTGCATCGGCAATTTGATTGAGATTATCGATCAACAAAGGCAAGTTTTTACTCGCCGCACTCAGACGCTCGGCGACGCTGTTGAATGATACAAGTGTCGTGTTGAGCTCTCCGGGCAGTTTTTGCAGATTGGGATTGGCGATGAGCGCATTTGTGTTGTCGATCAGTCGTGTGGCAGAGACAACCAGGTCTTCGAGCGGGAGTTTCGCTAAGTTCTGTATCAATTGTTCGGCATCCTGTGTGATGGCGTTCAGTTCTGACGGCGCAGTTGGTAATCGCGGGATCGGTGCATTGAAGTCGACGCGGAAACTGTCAGTCCCAACGCCGTCAACAAACCGGATGAGTTTCTTGCCGGTCAGAATGTTCCCGGTCGCAAGACGCACCCGCATGCCGGACGTAACCCAATCTTGGATTGACGCTCGGGCTTCTTCTATTGTGCTGAAAGCAAGCCCAATCCGGCTGGGTTGTAGTTCAATGATCACATTGACAATGTTCGACCCCGGATCGCCGGTCAGATCGAGATTGAGATCATTGACGGTACCGATGCGAATGCCTTGCCACTCAACCGGGGCGCCCGGTTCTAAACCAGCGACGGAGTCATCAAACGTGACCATGAATTGGACGCTGGCCTCGTCTGGATTGGTGTATTGATTTTCGATGGCGGCTTCTTGGTCGTCAAACAGTGTGAACACGTAATCGTCCGTGAGTGGTGTGTTCGAAACGTCGATCCCAATTTCGCCAAATTCAATGCCGCCACCGAGGAGCGATTCCAAAGATGCTAAGTTCACCGAAAGGCCATCTGTGCTGGTCTCGAGACTGATGCCGGAGACGTTCCAGAAATGCGTCGCTCGCGAGACTAATGCATCATGTGGGG
The DNA here is from genome assembly GCA_038526925.1 of Pseudomonadota bacterium. Lineage (GTDB taxonomy): Bacteria > Pseudomonadota > Alphaproteobacteria > Caulobacterales > Hyphomonadaceae > Henriciella. The sequence goes on along the minus strand of JBCBGJ010000087.1, from coordinate 6,188 downwards.
CTTCGATGAAAAGCGAGTATTCGATGGCGCGATTGTCACGGCTCAGCTCACGGCTCTCGATGCGACCGACTTGAATGCCCCGAAAATAGACTGGCGAGCCGACATTCACCGACCCGGCCCGTGCGGATCGCATTTTGAGGTGGCGCCCCTCGGCACTCGGCGGGGTCAGGGGTTGTCTCTCCAATCCATCAAACTTACGCTGGCTTTCCGCGGGCGGACCTGACCAGTCGACCTCAATGTAAGATCCAGAAAGAATGGTGCTCAGCCCGGAAAAATTCGTCCCAGATATATTCGCGCTGACGACCCAGAAGTCGGTCGTATCGCCAAGGTACGGCTCTACCTCGAGATCGAGCCTAGCCGAAACGACAACACGCTCGAGCCCATCCGCGAACTTTACGTCTTCGACAATGCCAATCACGACATCCTTGTGTTTGATCTCGGTCTTACCGGCTGAGATGCCCTTTGCCGCCTCAAACTCGATTTCGACCAAGGGGCCTTGATTGGCCAAGGATCGATAGGCCACTGCGCCACCGATTAAAGCGGCAATTATTGGCACGACCCAAACCAGCGATATGCCCCCCCCTTGCTCGCTCTTGATCTCAGGCGCGTCAAATTCAGTCTCCGCCATTCTGCGGCTCCTTTTCTGGCGTTGCGGCATCCCAAATCATTCGTGTGTCGAAACTCATTGCCGACAACATTGTGAACACCACCGACATGGCGAAGGCATTTACGCCCGTCCCGGGCAGGATCGACATCAAGGCACCGACTTGGATTAGGGCGGCAAGCGCCGCGACCACAAACACATCGATCATTGACCAACGGCCAATCAGCTCGACGGTTTCGTGGGCAAGATGTCGTCTATGCTCACTGAGCGACCAACCATATTGAATAGATAGCGCGAGCCAAGCGATGATGATGAATTTCGAAACCGGAACTACGATGCTGGCTATGAAGATTACAGCAGCAATCTCAAGACTGCCATGATGGATGAGCGTAATCACGCCGCTCATAATCGTTGAAGGAGTATCGCCCGCGACCGATTGGGTGACCATGATTGGCATCACGTTTCCAGGAATGTAAGCTAGGACGCCAGCAATCCAGAACGCCCAAACACGCTGCAGACTTTTCGGTCGTCTGACATGCGTTCTCGCGCCGCAGACGGTACAGGTTGCACCTGGGCGATCGGTGAGTGTCCCACAGGACAAGCAACGCGCGAGGCCCGCCGCCTTCGCCGTTCTCATGACACCCTCCGAATGTCATGCCAGATTGTGTCGCGGCAAACGGCGGATGCCCCAAAGGCCATGGTGACAATCAAAGCCGCCATCCCCCAAAAGGCAGGGCCAAGATGGATGTCCGCGAGCTTGCCGACTTTGACCAAGGAGACGATGACGCCAATCATGAAGATCTCAGCCATGGTCCAAGGCTCAAGCATTTGCGCCAGCCGGAAAGATAGTGCATGCGGACGAGCAGTCGATTGCTTTCGAAAAAGACTGAGCCCGACGAATAGAAGTAAGATGATCCGCAACAAGGGGAATAAAAGAATGAGACCCGCACATATCAGTGCGAGGATCACCATCGAGTTGTTCGCCAGAATCGCGACGGCGTCGATGACAGAAATCTCGTTCGAGAGACCAGAGCGTTCCATACGCATGAACGGAAAGCTTATGGCGACAACATAAAGAACAAGGCTCGCGACCATGAAAGCAACCGTGCGTTCAGCGCTGCGGTTTTTATTGGTCAGGATCGTCGTGTGACATCGTTTGCACTTCGCAATTTCCTTTGGGGCGAGCTGTGGGCGTTGCCAAACCGCATCGCACGCCGGACAGGCGATGAGTTTGCGATTGAGATGGTCGATTTCTCGCGCTCGTTCCGCGGAAGGTGGCGGTCGTTGTGGAAAAATCTGTCTGCCAAATCTCTTCATCCTGCTAGCCCTCCCAACGCTGCAGCTCCGCACCTGGCTCAATCGCGGCCATACTGTGAGCCAACACAATGATATCGAGACCTGCCCACGCGGCGCCGATTGCGACAATCAGTGATTAGACGGAAAACCGGATCGCACGTGATGACCTCCAAAGCGTTATAATTTTCAATCTATTCAGCCAATTACCCTCGAAAGCTTGTGGTCTATTGTTGTGCGAAGAAGACAGAAAATCAATCTATTCAGCGGCGCTCTGGCGCACACATCATGCGCATTTTGAGTGGTTTTCGGACAGGAATTTTCCTGAATAGATCAGATTGCCAAGTCTTTCTTTTGTTTCGGCATGACGCAAACCCAGGTGGACGCATGATGAGCCGATGGCATTTCAAATGGGCATTAAGTGGTTTAGCGCTAACCTGTCTGACACCCGTCGGGCATGCCGATGAAGCATGTGAGAGCTTCATCGAGACGACGCTTGATCAGATGTTTTCCTCAATCAATCGTGCTCCGGAGCCAGACGATGCCGAACTTAAAACCTTGGTGCGTACGAATGTGGATACGTTGTCCATAGCGCGGTTCACGCTTGGCAAATACGCCGCGCGCGTAAAGGCCGCCGATCTTACTCAATATTCGCAGTCCCTGAACGCGTATTTCTTGGAGACCATCTACGACAATGTTGCGGGCGGTCACCGTCTCAGCGCCGATGTTCTCAAGTCATTTGATCGCACGCACCGCGACTGCCTCGTCGAAACTGTCATACATCGAGACGCGCTCGAGGACCTGACTGTTATCTGGCGAGTCATGCGCGTTGGCGATCATCATCAGATCCTGGATATGGCGATTGATAAGAACGGAAACACTATTTGGCTAGCGATTGAATTAAGAGCGCAAGTGATGGATCTTTACGAGCGTTCAAATGGCGACTTGCGCAGTGTTATTGAAAAGCTTGGATTCGGCTGACGTCCGAAGTTTGGCGAATGGCCTCTAAGGCTGCGGGACAAATGTCAGTTCGCGTGCCCAACTTTGCCCGGGCGCGTCCACGTTGCGGTCGAATGCGACACCCGGCCGATTCCCGGCCAAGTCCTCCAATCGATCATCGATGACGATTTTGTACGGTGAGGCCGACCAATTCTCTCTCGGAACAAAGGTCCAAATCCGCTCATTCTCAAAGAGCTTAATTTGGCCCCCGATAGGTTCACCATTTTCAGCATGAACTCGGATTCTATACGCCATCGAGAGATGGTCATGCGGGTGACCTAGATCGAGTTTGAGAGGCGTCTTAGTTCCACTGTCAGGTATTTTGATCGACCACGATTGAGGCAAAATAGGCGTAAGTTCTGCGGCCCGCACTGAGTAGCTGAAGAACATGTCAGCGCCCAAATCGCAGCCATTCGAATCCCTCAGCGTTTGCGAAACCTGAAGTTCGAAATCTTCTCCAACGATCAGTGCTCGTCCATGCGTGTTATGCGAGGCGAGACCTGTCTTTACTCGACCTGGATCGAGTATGAGTGTCACTCGACGCCGATCTGACGACCATAAATCATATCGCATGGGCAGGAATGCTTGTGATACTTCGCGTCCATCTGGGCTTACTAAGCGGATGTCTGAATCCAGTGTTTGGCGACCCATAGGTCGGGGAAAGTAAAGGTAGAAGCGGAGCAGGTTCGCAGGGACGCTTTTTGCGCTCGGATAGATTTCGATTTGCGATGCTGAAATTGGCGGCGGGCACTCTGCCATCATGGAGACGCTAAACGTGGAGCTGAGCGCGGCCAAGTAGGACCATCTTAGAATCATCGTTTTCAGTCGCTTCTTTCGAACGCTTGTGGAGCATATTCCACTTACAACAATGCCTGTGGTATCTGGGCCTCGCAAGACGCATCAAAGCACATGCAATGTGCGATCAATTGTCTCCGTCGGCTCGCATTATCGCAGACACCTCATCGTCTCGTGAAAAGGTGGTCTTCAAAACGTTTAGGAACGCCTGGACTTTGCCTGTCCTGTGCAAATCGACATGTGTTGTGATCCAGAATTTCGTGATCCAGCTGCGCATGGACGGCATGACTTCTATCAAGTCTCGGTTCTTTAGAGCCTCTTCTTTCGGTAAAAAACCAAGTCCAATGCCAGCATGAACCGCCTTTCTCTGAACTACACTCTTATTGCTCACAAAGACCACATTCTCCGGTGGAACAGTTTTTCGCATCCAGACACGAAACGGGACATCGGAGCTTTCATTCGTGTCTCCAATGAAGCGATGATTGGGAATGTCGTCGACACCACCGAACGGTCCGTGTTGGTTTAAATACGATTTGTGCGCATAAAGTCCGGTCTTCAATGTCATCAACGGCAAGACGACATTGTCTGGGTGCCTCGGCTTGCGGCCTGCTCGAATGGCAACATGGGCCTCACCATATTCGAGGTTCAAAACCGAATTACCAATTTGCAGCATGACATTGGTGTCCGGGTGCTGCGCGCTAAATTCTTGGATCGCTGGCAGCAAATAGTCATCCATAATTTCGACCGATGTGACGATGAGCTTTCCCAGCACCTGGTTCGACTTACCGCGGATACGGCCCGCCAAATCGACCAACTGGTCTTCCGTCGCGCTGGCAATGTTCAGAAAGTCTTCGCCAGCTTCGGTCAGATGATAGCCGCGCGCGTGCCGCTGAAACAGTTTGCCGCCGACGCCTTGCTCCAATTCGTCAATGTGCCGAATAACAGTAGCGCGGTGAATTTTGAGTTCTTTCGCAGCGGCGCTCACTGTGCCTAATCGAGCAACATACAGCGCGGTCCGAACCGCCATCCAATTATCCATATATATGTCTCTATTTTGTCTATTTCTAAATGGAGCCAGCAGTTATGTGCTATTACTGATCAGAAAATCAACCAGAGTGGAATGGCAAGTCGATCGCCGAAATCAGGAGCGTTAGTTCAATGCTAATGCACATGCGAGCAAACGTCGATTTTGATTGAGCGCATGAAATCGTTTTCTACCTGCGTCGGCAATCGAGGACATCTCGGAGACAACGCCGCGTTTCGAAATTTATTTAGATCCATATCCAGTAATAGCCGTCGCAGCGGTAGGCTTGTCGTGAGGAACCAGCAGGACGTCTTCCTAAAAACGGGTTTGCAACTCGGAGAAAGCCAAATCCGTGGAAAGTCTTGACAAGTTGGGTGTATGCCCAAATATTGGGCATTCACCCAACTATGTGAAGGTTTGCTATGATTTCCGAGTTTCTCTCACCATTGATCAGCAATTGGCCAGGCGTGTTCCAACTCCTCGCGATCGCCTCCGTCATCGCGATCCTCATATTGCTCCGATATCTACTTTTTGCTGGGACTGCTTTTGGTGTCGGCTTCGCTTTAGAGCGCTTCGCGCCATGGCGGCGGCTTCAAAAACTGCCCTTTACCCGCGCCCAGATATTGCGAGAGATTGGATGCTCCATGTCATCGATACTCGTTTTTATGGGCGTGGTCGGTATCATAATCGCAATGAGTTCTGCTGGTATGACGCAACTTTACAACGACGCAGAACAGTATGGCTGGGTTTGGTTCTGGGCGCAGATTCCTGTCATTCTACTCATTCAGGATTGGTATTTTTATTGGATGCATCGCATGGTTCACAAAGCGCCGTTTTATGACCAAGTCCACAAAACCCACCATCTATCGACAAACCCGAGCGCCTTTGCCGCATTCGCATTTCATCCTTTGGAGGCGTTTCTCGAGATTGCGATCTTTGTTGTCCTGATTGTTGTCATGCCGGTTCATGTCATAGCGCTTATGGTCGCCGGGCTTTTGTCACTCGCGTACAATGTGTACGGTCATTTAGGATATGAAGTTATGCCGCGCGTCATAGCGCAGAGCTCAATTGGATACTGGCTCAACAAGTCAGCTTACCACAACCAACACCACCGGACCTATCGCTACAATTACGGTCTCTATACAGTTATCTGGGATCGTCTGCATGGAACAATGCACCCGCACGCGGATCGACTCTATGATCGTGCAACTCTTAAACCAGCTGAAGCCGCTGCTACGGCTGAGCTCGCTCAGAACAAGGAAGCCAACCCACATGCCTCAACTGTCTGACGCAACGCGTGATCTTTTCGGAACCAAAACTCGTGGCAAGATTCTTACGACCAGTTTGAGCTGTTTCAACGAGGACGGGTTTGATCGGGTATCAACCGCACAGCTCGCTGAGACCGCGGAAGTATTGGACGGGACGCTTTGGTACCGAAAAGATCACGCGTTGCGTCAGACAGTTGAGGCATGT
>JBCBGJ010000086.1:0-8821 GCA_038526925.1 Pseudomonadota bacterium | reverse complement strand
AGAGCAACGAACTCGAGCGCTCGTTTTCAGCGTCGAGAAGCTTTACCGCCGTTTCAGGAAAGTCCGTGAAAACACCGTCAACACCGATCGCCAGATAGGTCTCAATCTCGGCTTCAGGAGTCGCATATTGTTCAGGCAGATTATCATCCCGGAAGGTCCATGGATGCACCACAAGGCCAAACGCATGGGCCCGCTCGACAAAGTCGGAAGGTTGGCCTGGATTGGCCCAAAGCAGCGCCTTGTAAGGCCCAACGCCATCTGCATATGCCCCCATTTGCTCGAATGGTGGCTCATGACCGGCCATGGCCGCGCGCGGATCACCGGAGATCAATTGGACAAGTTTGAACTCTGTAAGTGGATCCAATTCGCGCAAAATCTGCGCCTCGAAGGATTGAATGAAAACAGTAACTTGCAGGCCATCCAACGCATCGAGAAGCGGCGCCTTCATATCGAGGCCAATATCAGTGTGGTAGCTGGGCGATTTGGTCTCTGGATAAAGTCCGACGCCCGACGCAATCGCAAGATCAACAATTTCTGCGAAGGTCGGGATCTCGAATTGGTCATCAAACTCTTTCGAACGGCCCGCATAAGGTTGGCGCGCGCGCAGCGTTTTGATCTCATCCAACGTAAAGTCTTCGGCCCACCAGTCGTCGCGTTCGCCGTCAAACGTCTCCCGGATGCGTTTGCGGTCAGCGAACTTGGGTCGGTCAGACACATCTGTGGTGGTCGACAGAAAGCGATCATGACGCGCGATCAAAACGCCATCTTTTGTCATAACCAAATCAGGCTCAATGAAATCCGCCCCCTGCTGGACCGCCAAAGTATAGGCCTCGAGCGTGTGTTCGGGGAGCATGCCAGAAGCGCCCCGATGAGCGATAACTATGGGAGCCTCACCCGAAAGCGTGGGGTATGGCGATTGGGCGGGCACCCCTTCTGCACACGCAAAAAGCGCAAGCGCGCCAACCATTCCGAGTATCATACGCATCGACTGTTCCTTTTATCGCAGTTCTTGCCGCACCTCTGCTTCCCTAAAGGATCGGGCATGTCTATATCGCGAATATGACACCACGCGACAAAATTCGTAATTTCTCCATTGTGGCGCACATTGACCACGGCAAGTCGACTTTGGCGGATCGTTTGATCCAAAAAACTGGCGGTCTGACCGAACGTGAAATGTCGGAGCAAGTGCTCGACTCGATGGATATCGAAAAAGAGCGCGGCATCACGATCAAGGCACAAACGGTGCGTCTGGATTATGAAGCGAAGGATGGCGAGACCTATACGCTGAACTTGATGGATACACCGGGGCACGTGGACTTCTCTTACGAAGTCAGCCGCTGTCTCGCTGCCTGCGAAGGGTCACTGCTGGTTGTAGATGCCAGCCAAGGCGTTGAGGCGCAAACGCTCGCGAATGTCTATCAAGCAATCGATCAGGATCATGAGATTGTTCCCGTCCTGAACAAGATCGACCTGCCCGCTGCAGACCCAGAAGCGGTGAAGGCCGAGATTGAGGATATTATCGGCCTGGATGCCTCTGACGCGGTTGAGATTTCAGCGAAAACCGGGATCGGCATCGAGGATGTGTTGGAAGCCATCGTGGACCGCCTTCCTGCGCCCAGCCATGGTGAGGTGGATGCACCGCTCAAAGCAGCGCTCGTTGATGCCTACTATGATCCGTATCTCGGCGTGGTTGTGATCGTCCGAATGCATGATGGCGTGCTTAAAAAGAAAATGAAGATCCGGATGCTGAAAACCGGCGCGACTTACGATGTCGACCGGGTTGGTGTGTTTAAGCCGAAGCCAACTGATGTCGACGAGCTTGGCCCCGGTGAAGTTGGGTTCTTGGTCGCATCGATCAAAGAAGTCGCGGATTGCGCGATCGGGGATACGATCACGACCGACAAGGCCGGCACCGAAGACGCGCTGCCAGGCTACAAGGACGTCCAGCCCGTGGTTTTTTGCGGTTTGTTCCCGATGGATGCCGGCGATTTCGAAGAGCTGCGCGCCGCAATGGGTAAACTCCGCCTGAACGATGCCAGCTTTACTTGGGAAATGGAAACCTCTGCCGCACTTGGTATGGGCTTTCGCTGTGGCTTCCTCGGACTTTTACACTTGGAGATTATTCAAGAACGGCTCAGCCGCGAGTTTGATCTCGACCTGATCGCGACGGCACCGAGCGTTGTCTATGAAATGACAATGACCGATGGCTCGGAGATCGAGCTCCACAACCCGGCCGATATGCCAGACGTCGTGAAGATTGAAGAAGTCCGCGAGCCATGGATTGAGGCCACGATCTACTCTCCGGATGAGTACCTAGGTTCCATTTTGAAACTATGTCAGGATAGACGGGGTATTCAAAAGGAACTCTCTTATGTTGGTGGCCGGGCTATGGTCAAATATGAGCTGCCCCTCAATGAGGTCGTGTTCGATTTTTATGATCGCCTGAAGTCTATGTCGCGCGGCTATGCGAGCTTCGACTATGAAATTATCGGACACCGCGCTGAAAACCTCGTCAAAATGAACATCCTGGTGAACGATGAACCCGTCGATGCGCTGGCGATGCTTGTCCACCGCGACCGCGCGGAGAGCCGGGGCCGACAAATGTGCGAGCGGCTTAAGGACCTGATCCCCCGCCAGATGTTCAAAATCCCTGTTCAAGCAGCGATTGGCGGCCGGATCATCGCCCGTGAGACTATCTCTGCTCTGCGCAAGGACGTGACGGCGAAGTGCTATGGCGGTGACGCGACCCGAAAGCGCAAACTTCTGGACAAGCAAAAAGCCGGTAAGCAGCGCATGCGCCAGTTCGGTAAAGTTGAGATTCCTCAAGAGGCTTTCGTCGCCGCTCTCCGCATGGACGGCGATTAAGTATTTGAGACACTGAGAAAATCTCCATCCATCGCGAAAACTTGAAATCCAGTCCGCAGTGACTGCCGTAGAGAGAGTCTGGTAACTTGGGGAATTCGCCACTATGTTACCTTTATCGCCCTGAGGGTATACACTCCGGGCGGGCGTTAAGTCCTTAACTGGCAGGGTCCTTGAATGGTCTACCTCAGGTTCGGCTCGACCTCCGTCCCTCAGACTAAGGAATTCGCACATGGCTATGGATGCCATTACACCTACAGATCAAATCGAACGCGCTGACGAGATCAAACGTCCGAGCATGGAAGAGGCAATGGACGCGGTCCGCACATTGCTGGCCTGGGCCGGCGATGATCCGCGCCGCGAAGGCCTGATCGACACGCCAAAGCGCGTTGCAAAAGCCTATCAAGAATTTTTCGCTGGATACGATATGGATCCGGTCAAAGAGCTGTCTCGCACATTCGAGGATGTTCAAGGCTATGACGATATCGTCATGCTGAAAGACATCGACGTTGAGAGCCATTGTGAGCACCACATGGTACCGATCCTTGGCAAAGCTCATGTCGCTTATATGCCGACCCATCAGGTAGTTGGCATCTCTAAGATCGCTCGTGTGGTCGAGATTTTCGGCAAACGCCTGCAGACGCAAGAAACCATGACGGCTCAGGTTGCCGATTGCATTACTGAAGCGCTCCAGCCGGCGGGTGTGGCGGTCCTCATCGATGCAAAGCACCAGTGCATGACGACCCGCGGCGTACACCATAAGAATGTCGCGACAATCACGACGCAGTTCACAGGTGTGTTCAAGACTGACAAGGATCTGCGTAACCGCTTCCTGCGCTTCGCGGGCCAATAAAGCCATTGACCCCAACCCGCCTTGCCCGATGATAGGGCAAGACTGGGGAGGGCCGGATGAACTTTCAATCTGCGAAAACAACGATTTTTCTCGCCACTTCAAATGCGGAGTCGGCGAGAAATTTTTATGAGGGTAAGCTCGGACTCACGCTCGCGTCAGACGACCCTTATGCCTTGGTCTACCAGCTCGCGGGCACGGAGCTGCGGCTCTCCAAAGTTCCCAACCATACGCCGCTGCCTTTTACTGTTCTCGACTGGCAAGTTCCCGACATTATTGCGGCCCACAAGGCGCTCTCAGAACGCGGTGTCGAATTCGCGATCTTTGACGGTATGGGACAAGATGAGAATGGGATTTGGGCAAGCCCGGATGGCGGCGCCCGCATTCTTTGGTTCAAAGACCCGGATGGTAACGTTCTGTCCGTCTCTGAGCGTTCTTAGCTTGTCATTTGCTCGCGGCACTCTGTTGCGTTAACCATACCGCGTTGTGCGGACAACCGCCCGACACTTACAACCTATGGGAGGATGGACTCATGAAAAAACTATTGGCTGCGGCAGTCGCAGCTGGATTTATCGCGACGCCTGCACTGGCCGCATCTGTGACCGTATCTTTTGCGAACGATGATGGCACAACCCAGGAATGGACGTTTGATGATGCCACCAGTATGGCAACGACAGGCGACATGAGCGTTCCTTATACTTTTGACCAAGAAGCAGGCGTTTTGTGCGCTGATATCCCAGAGCAGGGCGAGCTTTGCGCCACCTTTGATGGCGCTGCGCAAGCTGTCGGCGAGAGCGCTGGCTATACGCTTTCAACCGGCGGCACAGGCACCGCAACGATCACGGCCATCGCCGAGTAGGATTATACCTTCCTTTTTGAAAGGCCCGGGGCAAAGCTCCGGGCTTTTTTATTGACTCCTACCTCAGTCGATATTATTGTTTATCAATAAGAAGGAGCCTCCCATGCATGCAGAAATCGTCCGCCTCGGACTTCATCAGGTCGATATTAAAGTCGTCAATGGCGACAGTATGCACGTTCTGCAATGGCGCCGGAATATGATGTGGGATGAAGTGCTCCTGGACGGCAAACGCCAGGCCCACTCTTCTGGCTTCTTTGGCCGGGAAAAGGTGTATGGCCTGATCTTTGGCGCTGATGAGAATGGCAACGGCGGCACGCAGGTCATGCTGCTGCTCGATCCAAGCACAGAGTACGGTAATTGGAGCGACTCTCAGCGCATCCGCGGCATCCGCCTTGAGGCGAAAGACGGACCGATTGTTTCTTACGGCTCCCTCGATCCGCAAGCGCTTCAAAAGCCCGCCACCTTTGCCGACTGGATGAAGAAGACGATGGGTATGGAGTGGGGCAACTAAAACACCCACAAACCTGGCATAGAAAAGGGCGCCTGGGCTGAAACCCGGCGCCCTTTTTGGTGACTTGTGATGGGCCTAGTTCCTGCCAGTCACCAGCGGTCCTTTGAGGACGTATGTGCTGTTGTGCAGCCCAACCAGCACGTTGATCGCCGCATCGGCGCCGTCCAAGGCGCTGTAGCGAATACGCGGCATCGAACTGCGCGCCAGCATCTCACCTGAATTTGTATCGACGAGACCCCAGGCCACCATGCGCTGGTCTCCGCTAGAGAGCTTCGCCTTCAGCGGCGCTGTTCCTGCCACTGAGATTGGGACCGCTTCGTTTAGGTCACCCTCGGCAGCTGCAAAGACTTGAACCACGTAATACTGGCCAGCTTCTTCCACGACACCAATGCCAATATCGGTAAAGGACGCACGCATCATATTGTCGACATTGAACGCATCCATTTTGACGTTTTCGTGCACAGCTTTCGCGTCGGCGTTGGCAAGGCTTACAGTAACATTGGCGCCTGAACCTCCGACCAGCATCGTGCGGTCAAATGCGCGAATTCGGTGCAAATGGTCACGACCTTCAAGATCGATATGATCTGCATAAATTCGGACCGACATATCGAGCGCGTGCGCCATGGCGGCTTTGTCGAGCGATGCACGTCGATTAAGAGGCGCGAGCCCGTTTGCAACGCGGTCAGCGTTGATCTCAGCCATCAAACCGTCCGCAACACTGCGTTCGATATTGTCAGCAGCATCAATGCAGGATGACGCCTCTTCTACATAAGAGGCAAGGTCGATTGAATAGCCGTTTTCGAGACTACAATTTGCTTCAGCTGCAACAGCGGTCCCAGAAAATGCTGCTCCTCCAGCGGCCGCAATAGCCAGCAGCAGGGAGGATTTTAGTTTGTCATATTTTTGTAACACAACCGTCGTGTAACTTATGTGACAATTATGTGTCAAGTATATTGATCCGAATTCGGATCATTAATGATCCTTAACCGGACAAATGGAAAATAAAAAAGCCGCCCCATTTCGGGACGGCTTTTCTAAACATTTGGATTCTATGGCGAAAAACTAGTCTTTCGCTTCTGGCTCAACTTCTTTGCCAGACTCCTGATCGATGTTTTTCATCGACAGGCGAACCTTGCCGCGATCATCAAAGCCCATGAGTTTTACATAGACTTGCTGACCTTCAGACACGACGTCTTTCGGGTGGCCAATGCGCTCATTCGCCATTTGCGACACATGCACCAGACCATCCTTAGGACCGAAGAAGTTCACGAACGCGCCGAAGTCTTTGATTGAAACAACTTTGCCTTCGTAGATCTCACCAACTTCTGGCTCTGCGACGATCTCTTTGATCATCTTCAGGGCCTTCTCGATGCTTTCGCGATCGGTGGCAGAGACCTGAACCGTGCCATCATCATCAATGTTCACTTTGGCGCCTGACTCATCAACGATGCCGCGGATGACTTTACCGCCAGAGCCGATGACTTCACGGATCTTGTCTTCTGGAACCTTGATGATTTCCATTTGCGGCGCATTGTCTGCGAGGCTTTCACGAACGGTGTCCAGACCTTTTGCCATTTCACCGAGAATGTGAGCGCGGCCACCTTTGGCCTGCTCCAACGCGGTTTCCATGATCTCTTTGGTGATGCCAGCAATCTTGATGTCCATCTGCAAGCTGGTCAGGCCCTTTTCGGTCCCGGCCACTTTGAAGTCCATGTCGCCAAGGTGGTCTTCGTCGCCAAGGATGTCAGAGAGAACGGCAATGCCTTCATCATCCTTGATCAGACCCATCGCGATCCCAGACACTGGGCGCTTCAGCGGGACACCCGCATCCATCATCGCAAGCGAACAACCACAAACGGTCGCCATAGATGATGAGCCATTCGACTCAGTGATCTCTGACACCATGCGGATCGTGTATGGGAACTCTTCATGCTCTGGCAGAACCGCACGAAGTGCGCGCCAAGCCAGTTTCCCGTGACCAGTTTCACGGCGGCTTGTACCGCCCATGCGTCCGGTCTCACCAACTGAATAAGGTGGGAAGTTATAGTGAAGCAGGAACTTCTCTTTGCGGGTTCCGTCCAGACCGTCGATGAACTGCTCATCATCGCTGGTGCCGAGCGTGGCCACACAGATCGCCTGTGTTTCACCGCGGGTAAAGAGCGAAGACCCGTGTGTGCGCGGCAAGAAGCCAGCCTGCGCTTCAATCGGGCGAACTTGATCAAGCGAGCGTCCATCAATCCGTTTACCGGTTTTGATGATGTCGCCGCGAACAACCTTAGCTTCGGCCTTTTTGAACGCTGACTTGAACACGTTTGCGTCCATGCCGTCTTCATTCTCTTCGGTCGCGACCAGAGCTTCCGCGGCTTTCTCGCGTGCTTCGCCAACGGCTGCCTGGCGTTCAAGCTTTTCAGTAATCTGGTACGCCTTGGAAAGATCCGCACCAACCAGTTTCTGAATCGCGCCGAGCTCTTCGGAAAGATCTTCAGCTTCGAACTCAAATGGCTCTTTTGCCGCCGCTTCAGCCAGCTTGATGATCGCGTCGATCACCGGCTGCATCGCGTCGTGTCCGGCCATAACAGCGCCGAGCATGACGTCCTCAGACAGCTCTTTCGCTTCTGATTCAACCATCATCACGGCATCGCTTGTGCCTGCAACGACCAAGTCTAGTTCTGACTCTTCGAGCTCTTCGACGGTTGGGTTGATGACATAAGCGCCATCCTTATAGCCAACGCGCGCGGCGCCGATTGGGCCCATGAATGGGGCACCAGACAGAACCAAGGCCGCAGAGGCGCCGATCATGCCGAGAACGTCCGGATCGTTTTCCAGGTCGTAAGACACAGCCGTTAGAACGACTTGGACTTCGTTTTTGAACCCGTCGACGAAAAGCGGACGGATCGGACGGTCGATCAGGCGAGACGTCAGAGTCTCTTTTTCGGTCGGGCGTCCCTCACGCTTAAAGAAGCCACCTGGAATGCGGCCTGAAGCGTAATATTTTTCCATATAGTTGACGGTCAGTGGGAAGAAGTCTTGTCCCGGCTTCGCAGATTTTGCGAAAGTTGCCGTCGCCAGCAGGGTCGTGTCACCATATGTGACCATAACCGCGCCATCAGCTTGACGGGCCACTTGGCCTGTCTCGATTTTCAGTGTCCGGCCGGCCCATTCCAGCGAGACTGATTGTTTATCAAACATACGTTTTGCTTTCTTTCATACATACGAAAAGCCCGCCGCGGCCGAATGCCAAGGCGGGCTAATTTGAGAGCCTAGCGGCGGATGCCGAGCTCTCCGATGAGCGTTTGGTATCGCTCGTCACTTTTCCTCTTAACATAGTCGAGGAGTTTGCGGCGGGTGGCGACCATCGCCAGAAGCCCGCGGCGGGAGTGGTTGTCTTTTTTGTTGTCCTTGAAGTGGTCCGTCAGATTGTTGATCCGTTCGGTCAGGATCGCGACCTGGACTTCAGGGCTACCCGTGTCACCTTCGGTGCGGGCAAATTTCTTGATCAGTTCGGCTTTACGCTCAGCTGTGATCGACATCGATATACTCTCTATTATCGCCTTGCGGCGGGTTGATAAGTGGCCTGGAGGCCTGTGTTTTGAGGGAGGGCGGTGCGGGTTCAGCCTCGTCCGGGATGTCGTCCAGAAGGGCTAGGTTTGCACGTTGCTCGCAACAAGCGGCGCATGTGACACATTTGGTTGCATTTGGAAAGGGTTTGTTGCCGTAACGGGGCTTCCCTTATGGGTCG
>JBCBGJ010000085.1:0-8822 GCA_038526925.1 Pseudomonadota bacterium | reverse complement strand
GATTTTGTCGACCACGATCGAAGTCGGTCAAAACCTATCTGCCGGCCAATCTTACGGGCGCGCGTATGACCCTTCGATGCCAATAACAGCGTCTTCAACCCGGCGCGTGATTCCGTCCTCGATCTCAGCCGGGGTTGCGCCTGGATATTCGACCGAGATGGTCACCATTCTAGGATCAATCTCGGGAAGAATCTCCGATTTGGTTTGCCCCATAATAATAATGCCGCCCACTAAGAGCGCAAACATCAAAATGTTCGCCGCGACGGAGTTTTGCGCGAACAGCGCGATTAAGCCGCGCGGCGCTGACGAAGGCGGCGTCATAGCGGCGCCTCGCTATCCGCGCCCGCTTGCCCCGCCATAATAACTGGATCCCCGGCTTGCGGATCATTCAGGGTCGTCACGACGATGCCGTCTGCACTGTCGAATGGGAGCGCGACAATGCTGCCAGCTTCGGCTGAAACCAATTGAGGAGTTCGCGGCGCTAGGACACCCGCCTCTACCACCCATACGGTCCGATTTTCTTGGAGCGCCCCTTCCGGAAAGATATGAGCATTCGGAACAACTGGGCCGCTAATCTCAACATCCACAAAATCGCCAGGCCGCAATTCAACATCGTCTTTGAGTTCAAGAATGAGACGCGCCAAGCGGGTTTGTGCATCAAGCTCAGCGTCTTCCCGCGTTACTTCAGCGGCATAAGCCGTCATTTGCTGCGCCAGGGCTGTTTGACGCGTGCGGACCATGGCTTCACGTCCGGCTGCAGGAGATAATCCATCCAAGACAGCCGGGTTGACGGCGACCGAAATTTCGACACTCGAAGGGTCATACGCGCGCCCGTAAGATTGGCCGGCAGATAGGTTTTGACCGACTTCGATCGTGGTCGACAAAATCCGACCATCAAACGGCAATGAATAAGTCACGCGCGACAAATCTAAGCGTGCATCTGCGAGGGCTGCTTCTGCGGACCGCACAGCCGCCTCAGCACGCGCCAGTTGGGGCTCCCGCGCCACATTCGCCGGAATGGGTTCATTCGGCCGCACGAGTTGCCATTCATTTCGCGCGATTTCAGCTTCGGTTTGCTCAACTTGCAAGTCGGCTTGTCGGGACACCAAGTCGGCTCGGGCCCGGTCGATATTCGCGCGATAATCGGAATCGTCTAAGCGAAAGAGCGTTTCACCGGCACGAAATGTACCGCCTGATGCCAGTGCAGGATTGACTGAAACAACGCGGCCACTGACTTGCGGGCTCAGTTCAATCGAATTTCGAACCTGGACCGTGCCGGTCTCATTCACACGAATTTGCGTGTCTCGCATGATCGGCTGAACGACATCAACGGAGGCGACGGTCGATGTCCCGGCTCGAATTTGAGGCGCGGTCGATGTGCTGGATAAGATTTGATTTGCCGCAATCCCTGCTCCAAGCACGCCGACAACTAAAACGATCTGAAGAATCCCATTGGCGCGGGTCTTTGTGCTTTCTGCCGGTTCGGAGTCTTCGTTTTGCGTGTTTTCGGCTTCGGTCATCGTGCGCCCTTCCCATCAAATTCCGGACTTGACTGAGCGATCGAAATCTCATCTCGCGCGGTCCACTCCCCGCCAAGGCTCAGAAATAAATCAATATGTGCATTTGCGATTGCTTGATCCGCCAAAATCAAATTCTGCTCGGCCACATCCAGGCTGCGCTGGGTTTCCAAAACCGAAAGAATTGACGCGAGACCTTGCCGATAGCGTCCTTGCGCCAACTCGTTCGAGACCAGAGCTGTATCAAAGGCATTTTGAAGCAAGTCCCGTTGACGCTTGAGTCCGTCAAGGTCACTCAGCGCAATCTCAACATCGACCACAGCGGCCAGCATGGTTCGCGCAAAGGCAGTCGCGAGCTCTGTCGCACGCGCCTGTTCAATCTGAATTTGAGCTTTTAGACGCCCGCCCTGAAAGACTGGCGCCGTAATCGAGTTTGCGAGGCTCGCAATATATTCATCCCAGTCGAAAATGTCGCCCGGCGTATCGGCTTGAAATGTCAGGGATGCACTGAGGGATATGGCTGGATACAAATTAGCTCGCGCTGCGCCGACATCCTCCAGTGCTGCAAGGTATCGCAATTCGGAGGCCGCAACGTCTGGGCGATTGGCGAGCAGATTAGCCGGCCGACCGATCGGCAGCGAAACGGGAGACAGCGGCTCGACGCCACCCTGAAAGGTCTCCTCTGTTTGTCCCGGGGACCGCGCTAATTGCTCATCCAAAATGAGCAGCTGATTGGTAAGATCTGTTTCGATTTGCGGGATGTCTGAAAGCGCCGTGTCCAGGTTTTGCAGCGCAATTTGCACATCACTTGCGGAGGCTGTCGTTGATCCTCCCGTATAGCGCTGGTCGGTGAGTTCATATGTAGACCGAAAGCTTTCGGCGGTCCGCTTAGCGAGATCTAGACGCCTTTGCAGCGTGATCGCTGAAACCCAATTCTTGGCAAGAATTGCGATTTCGCGCTGCTCTGTTGCTTGAACAGAAAGCTGACTCGCCAAGGCGTTCAATTTTGCGGACCCTTCGGTTGCTCTTAATCCGCCAAAGATATCGGCATTGAAGTCAAAGATCAGTCCAGCCGAGTACGCCTCGGACCAAGAAAAATCGCCTGCGAAATCTGGGGCACGCGCTGTCGACACATCGCCTAAGGCTGTCAAAGATGGCAGTCGCTGACCGCGTGCTATTTTGGCGCTCTGAAGCGCCTGCTCGGCCTGCAAGTTAGCCTCTTTCAACGTGAACGATTGCGCGCGTAACACGGTGACCAAATCATCGAGTTCCGAACCGCCAATACGCGACCACCAGCTCAACATTTGAGGTTGACCCGCCTCATTTGACACCGCACCGAGATAAGTCTCTTGTTGGCTTAGCTCATCAATCATCTGTGGCTGCACTGGGTCAGGCGTCAGGGCGCATCCGGTCGTCGCAGCGCTTAACAAAGCGCCGCCGAGCAAGCGTTTTTTAAGTCTCGGTTTGTCGGCCATAAAGCGCTCAATCCTTGATTATTGTTGATATGCCAGCTCGACAAACAGCATGTGTCCGGTCGCCAGTGTTTCGCCCTTGCGACCGGACAATTTGCGTTTCGAACGGATGAGCGCTGGGTCTCAAAATTATTGCAAAGACTCGATTTCTTCCGCCGAGAGTATTCCGTCCTCATTCACATCCGCAGTTGTGAAACGCGGGGCCGGCGCTTCTAGCATTTCAGTTTTGGAAATGCTGCCATCACCATTCGCATCGGCATTGGCGACAAGACCTTCGAACGCCTCGGTAAACCGGCTTTTGCCCGGGCCGAACCTTGGACGGTCGTCTAGATTAACCACGCCATCTGAGTTGCGGTCCATTCTTTCAAACCCGGCCGCGCGCATATCGACAACTTCTTGCCATTCTATCGCACCATCTCCATTGCTATCAGCAGCGGCAAGGCGCCCGCCATCTTGAGCGATGGCAACACCAGCTGTTGCAAGCAAAGACAGCCCTCCAAGACATGTAAGCAAACTTAGCTTACGGTGTTTTGTCAGTGTCATATTTGTTCTCCATAGTGAGCTAATGCCCCAAACTGCGACAAACGCAGCGCCGTTAATGCACTACATTAAATTGTTTCGTTTGAAAACCCAGAGAGTTAGCGGGCACTGCATTAAATTAACGCAACCATATTCAGTCCTCGCCGCCCTTCAGCTGGACCCGATTTGCATCACTCCAGCGCCGAGCAGCCCCCCCTCCAGAGGGCTCAAGGTGACTATCGATCTAAGTGTCAACCGCCGATCATCCGGCAACCATTCCCTTTGGACGAAGCCGCTCAAATATAAGTCCGCCGACGGCTCCGGCTGCCATTTGCATCAAGAGCCCATAGGTTTCTTGCGCGCCCAAAATCGGGAACACACCAAACCTTAAATACATCAAGCCAAGCGCGGCCCCGATCGCTGCAGCACCCGCAACCGGATAGGCAATGATGGCAAGGTTCGGAACAATTTTCTTGACGCCGCGTGCCACCCCAAACGCAATTGCAAAGCCCAATAGGATAACCACAAGATAAGGCACCATATGTAGCACGGCATGGAACATACTAGAGACGTTATCCAAGAGTGAAATTTCAAGCCCCAGGCCCATTAATCCCATCAGCACTACAAATTGTGAGAACAGGGCCGCAAGCACATAAGAACCGATGCCACTCGCCAGCCAAGCGCCTAGTGTTCTCGGAAAACTCTTCATAAACCTCTCCCCCTTGACGACGATCTTCATGTGCTCGTAAGAAGCAGTTAATGCCTAACATTACAACGGGCAATTATGGAGTATGTCAATGCGCTTCTTTTTGCTGACCATCCTGACGCAGCTGGCTCTTAGTGGAGCCATCGGAGTCGCGGCAGAGACACCCGGCTTCGGTTTGGCAGAACCCTTCCCAAGCGATGAATACGAAATTGAGGTGATCGCTCAAGGGTTGGACACGCCCTGGGATATCACCTGGCTGCCAAATGGGGACACGCTGATCACCGAACGTGACGGCGCTTTACGATTGATGCGCGGCGGTGAGCTCATGGCCGCCCCAATTGATGGCCTGCCCAGTGTTTATGCGAGCAGTCAGGCCGGGCTTTTCGAAGTGGCGCCGCATCCACGGTTTGAAGATAATGGGTGGATCTATTTCTCATATGCGCATGGCACGAAAAGCAAAAATACGCTTCGGCTCGCACGCGCGCAATATGTGCCAACGGCGGCCGGTGCGCGCCTCGAAAACCTGTCCGTTCTGTTTGAAGCGAATGCCTATCGAAATAGTGCCGCGCACTATGGTGGGCGGTTTGTCTTTTTACCAGATGAAACCCTGCTCCTGACATCAGGTGAAGGTTATGCCTTCCGCCACGAGGCCCAAAAACTCGACAGCCATTTCGGAAAAACGCTGCGACTGACCGATACTGGTAAACCGGCACCTGATAATCCGTTTATCGACACCGCGGGCGCGTTGCCTGAGATATGGTCTTATGGTCATCGCAACCATCAAGGAATTGCGGTTGCATCTGATGGCATTGTTTACTCGAATGAGCATGGCGCGCGCGGCGGTGACGAGATAAATGTGATTGCCCCCGGCGCGAACTTTGGGTGGCCCCTTGTGACCTGGGGCGTGGATTATTCCGGGGCGCAAATTAGCCCCTACACAGAAACCGATGGGACCGTTCAACCGATCCTTTATTGGACCCCATCAATCGCCCCAAGCGCGCTGATGTATTATGATAGCGACGTCTTCCCGGAATGGCGCGGCTTGCTATTTTCATCAGGACTCGCCACACGCGAAATTCGCGTCATTGACCCAGCTTCGCCAGACGCAAAACAGTTTTCGTTACTGACCGAGCTCGATGTTCGCATCCGAGATGTCGCGATGGGGCCGGATGGCTATATCTACGCTCTAACCGAAGGGCCCGGCGGCGGCGAAGTGTTGAAACTGAGCCCAAGCGCCGAGTGACTAGCGCCCGAGCGAATCCTGGCTCAATGGGAAAACTGCATTTGATGTCTTCACTTCACGGTCTTTTCCTTGACCAATACATTAATGTGTCACATTATTTTGAAGGTTTGAGTGCGTCTGCCGATGCGACCTAAACCAAACGACGAAACATCAGATAGAGCAAGAGCGCGACATATTCGAACCAAACTCACCGAACTCCTCGGAATCAAGGCGCCGATCATTTGCGGGGGCATGATGCGTGTCGGGACCGCTGACTTGGCGGCGGCTGTCTCAAATGCTGGCGGGCTTGGTGTTATGACCGCGCTCACTCAGAAGACTGCAGACGGTCTCGAGACTGAAATCGCGCGTTGCCAATCGATGACGGACAAACCCTTTGGCGTAAACCTGACCGTCGGGGTCGTCTCGACGGCAATTGACTATGATGAATATGTTGATGTCATCATCAAAAGCGGCGTCAAAATTGTCGAGACTGCAGGGCGCAGCCCGGCGCCCTTTATGGAGCGTTTCAAAGCTGCTGGCATAAAAGTGATCCATAAATGCGTCGCGGTTCGCCATGCTCTGTCGGCTGAGAAACTGGGCGTCGATGTCGTCAGCATAGACGGGTTTGAATGCGCAGGACATCCGGGCGACAAGGACATTGGTGGCCTGGTCCTGTTTCCTGCAGCAGCGCGTGTACTTGATATCCCGGTCGTCGCGTCTGGGGGAATTGCCGACGGCAAGGGCCTGGCCGCCGCTCTGGCGCTGGGCTGCGATGGCGTGAACATGGGCACACGCTTTCTCGCCACCCAGGAGGCACCGATCCACGATGGCATCAAGGACAAGATCGTCGCGATGGACGAAAACCAGACGCAAGTCATCTTTCGCACGTTCAACAATACCGTGCGCGTCTTCAGAAACTCGGTTTCGGAGAAAGTCGCAGCCGCAGAAGCGGCGGGCGGCACGTATAATGACATTCGCGAGCTTGTGTCCGGCGCCAATCAGGAAATCGCTTGGCAAACCGCAGATATTGAAGCCGGGATGGTCAGTGCCGGACTATCGGGGGCGTTGGTCGAACAGGTCTTGACCTGTCAGGAACTGATCGACTCGATTGTTGCCGAAGCAAAATCAATTATCACCGGCCGCCTGACCGGGATGTTTGCGGAGGCTTAGACCTTTAATGTCTTCGGTCTCGCGCGTTGGTGTCTTTAGAGGCCAAGCACCGTTTTCGCTATGATATTTCTTTGCACTTCGCTGGTTCCGCCTGCGACAGTTGCTGCTCTTTGATCGAAATAGCGCGGCGTCGCCAGCAGCCAATGCTCCGGACCGATCATCTCTTCATTATTCCCAGGCCGCAGCGCTTCACGCTGTCGGACCAAAGCGTAGGGCCCTGCAGCTTCAACAAAAAGCGCGTCTATTTCCTGTAACAATTCGCGCGTCATCACCCGTGTGAAAGAAGACAAAACGCCTGGCGACTCGCCTTGCCCCAAAGCATGGCTAATGCGCTGCTCGGTGGCATCGGCAGCCATCATTGCGATTTCATTCGCGGCAAAGCGCTCCCGAAAACCGGGATCATCGAACTGATTGACGACGCCTTTCGACGTGTCGTCGCTTATCGCACCAGAAATAAGTCCAAGATTGCGGCGCAGCATGGGCGTGATACTCGTGCCGCCGCGTTCGAACTCGAGAAGATATTTCGCCACGCGCCAACCGTCATTTTCGTCACCGACGCGATTTAATTGAGGGACGCGGACCTCGTCCAAGTAAACGTGATTTTGTTCGTGAACGCCATTCAGATTCAAAATCGGTTCGACCCTGATTCCGGGACTATTCATCTCGATCAGCAGGAACGTAATACCCTGTTGGGGCCGCCCCTCTGTGGACGTGCGCACCAAACAAAACATGTGGGTCGCATCCTGCGCATTCGATGTCCAAATCTTCGCGCCAGTGACGATATAGTCTTCGCCATCTTTGATCGCCGCAGTTCGAAGAGACGCCAAATCCGATCCAGACCCCGGTTCAGAATAGCCCTGGCACCACACATGCTCTGCTGAGAGAATACGAGGAAGGTAGAAGTCTTTCTGTGCTTTTGATCCATACCCGATCAAGCACGGTCCGCACATGTTTAGGCTCTGCTGATGCTCACCGGGCGCGTTGGCCAGAAGCGATTCTTCGCGGAAGATCTCCTTCTGTTTCGAATCCCACCCCGTCCCTCCGTATTCTTCAGGCCAAGCCGGCGCGCCCCAACCATGGGCATGACGGACTCGTTGCCATTCCAGCGCCTGTTCCATATGTGGGAACGCATATGTTTGCAGCCGTCCTGCTGCGCGCATCGCGTCGGTCAAATGCGCGTTCAGGAAAGTCCTAACCTCTGCCCGAAACCCACAATAATCTATTTCCATCGTCAGCTTCCTTCGACATGGCCTTCTATGAGATGGACCGTTCCTGATCCTGCCAATACGGCGCTCTGAGGTCACGCTTCAACACTTTCATTGCCCCAGACAGAGGCAGTGGCTCGCTTCGAAACGCGATCGACTTCGGCACCTTATACCCTGCAACTGACGCGCGCGCATGGTCCATCAGGTCTTCATCCGAAACGCTCGCGCCCTCAATGGGCACGACGATCGCGTGAACCGCTTCTCCCCAAACATCGTCCGGAATGCCGATGACCGCAACCTGACGCACTGCGGGATGGCTGGCGATCGCGTTTTCGACTTCGGTGGAATATACATTCTCGCCGCCCGTCACGATCATATCTTTAACGCGGTCGACGAGGAACAAGTATCCGTTTTCGTCCAGATATCCGGCATCACCGGTATGGTACCAGCCATTTCGGAAAACCTCTTCGGTGGCCTCTCGCTTGTTCCAATACTCGGTCATAAAATTCCCGCCCCGCGCGCAGACCTCGCCGATCTCCCCGGTCGCAACTTCTTGCCCGTTTTTGTCGCGAATGGAGAGCTCAACGCCGATGACGGGTCGCCCGACCGATCGCAAATAAGCACCGCCTCTTCGATGGTCTTCCGGCGAAAGACTGGTAAGGCTCGCCGAGCTCTCGGTCATTCCGTACCCTTGAAATAGCTCAAGCTCTGGAGACGCGGCCAGCAGTTTGCTGAGCAAGGCTCCAGGCATCGGAGAGGCGCCATATGTCATTTGCTCAAGAGACTTCAATCGCTGGGGTGAAAAGTCAGGATGCGCCATCATCATCCCGATCATCGTGGGAACCATAGTGGTCGATGTCACCTGATTGCGTTCAATTTCATTCATTACCAGCTGGGGTTCGAAGCCGGGAATGATAACGGTTGTTCCGCCAACGGTATATGTCGAAAGCAGTGCCCCGGTTGAAGCAACATGAAACATTGGCGTTTGGATGAGGGTCACAGTCGAGTCAT
>JBCBGJ010000084.1:0-8875 GCA_038526925.1 Pseudomonadota bacterium | reverse complement strand
GGCCGCTGGGCAGTTTTGAGCGCCCGCGTCCAAAACGTGCGGAAGCCCGCAGATCTGAAAGATCGCTGCGACATATCATTCTGAGCCTCGATGCTTTGGAAGCGCTGGCGACGACCATGTTCGATGGAGATCTGACGCAGACCAAAGCGGCCTTCGCTGCAGCTAAGGAGCGCGCGGCTTCTCTGGAGGACCCCGCATTGGCCGGAGTCGCCAATCCCGGCCAGCGCATTCGTATCGAGGCACTGCAACGCACCGTCAACGACATCAGAAATGCAGTCAACGACGAGATTGGAAAGCCCCTAGGAATTACAGCCGGGTTCAATTCCCTGGATGGCGATTAAGGCGGGGGGCGATTTAGGTGAAGACGGGCATGCCGCAGCGTAGGGACGTTTTAACAGGATTGGCAGCAACCGCTCTCTTGCCAGCGCGCGCTTGGTCCGCGGTTGGGTCTCCGGTTGCGATTAGTGCGGCCATGCGGCCTGATGGCAATCACATTCTGGTTGGCTTGGGGCAAGATGGGAGCCTCACCTTTCAAGTCTCGCTGCCCGCTCGCGGTCACGCAGCAGCAGCGCACCCGTATCACGCAGAAGTTGTCGCGACCGCACGCAGGCCCGGGACCTATGCTGTCGTCATTGACTGCGCTCAAGGTCTGATCACACAGCAGCTCATGGCGCCCAAAGGTCGGCACTTTTACGGTCATGCGACCTTCTCGGCGGATGGCGCGTATCTATTCACGACCGAAAACGCCTTTGAGACTGGGATGGGTCGGATCGGTGTCTGGGACCGAGCACAAGGGTTTCAACGCGTCGACGAGTTTTCATCCGGAGGCATCGGGCCGCACGAGATTATCCTACTGCCAGACGGTGACCTCGCAGTGGCCAATGGCGGGATACGAACGCATCCAGCATCAGGGCGGGACAAACTCAATCTCGACACGATGCGATCCAACCTGACTATTTTGTCGGCCAACGGGATCATCGTCGATCAGGCGTATTTGCCGGAAGGCCACAGGCTCAATTCGCTCAGACACATCGCGGCGCTGCCGGATGGGACAATCGGGTGCGGTTGCCAATGGCAGGGCGATCTATTTAAGACACCAGCCCTGTTTGCGGTTTACTCTGGCGGCAGCCGTCTGGATTTTCCTGAGATGGACGAGGCACACTTGCGGTCCTTGCAGGGCTACATCGGCAGTGTCGCACACATCTCGCAAGATCAGTTCGTAGTAACATCGCCCCGCGGCAATTCAGCGGTTGTCATCGACTCTGCGGGAAACGTCCAAAATTGGTATAGATCACATGACGTATGCGGAGTTGCCGCCACACCTCGAGGTGAGACTTTGATGAGCAACGGTGGCGGAACAATCTTCAAATTGAGCACTGATAGCCGGTTACAGATCGCGCAACATGACCTCGCTTTCGACAATCACTTGGTTGGTCTCTACGTTTGAAAGCAGAGAGGAAACCCAAGTTTTCGTTTGCTAGGCCACACAAAAGCAGTTCTCCAACTTCCCGGAGGATAGGCACCTAGTTAACATATGCGAACTTATGCGCATTCGGAGCCGCCAATACCCCTTGCCCTACCATGAACATCGTTTTCCGACTTTCGTGCATCGCGCCGCAAACGACTGGATTGAGCCCGCTCTACCGGATGCTGCATTCAGTGCAAATGGCTCAAAGGAGCTCAAACCCGACATTAAACTTGGTTTATTGAGATCATTGACCATTCCACTCGGAAAGCGTTAGCTGCGCTCGATGGTTCTCAATGACCGTTGAGTCGGCGAGATAAAATGGGAACACGGTGCGGTGTAGCCAAAAGGCGCCAAATCCGTGACTGCCCCCGCAACTGTAAGCGGTGAGCGACCCCGACAAAGACCACTGGGCAATTGCCTGGGAAGGTTCGGGAGAGCGACGATCCGCAAGTCAGGAGACCTGCCATCGCAAGTGTAACTGACCCAGGCGGGGTGTCCTGGAGAGAGGCAAACATGTTCGACGCGACTGCGTACCTACATCGACGTATCTCATTGTCCCCGCCGCAGCGGAGGCCGCGATGCGTGAGGCAAACGACCCAGAACAGCCTGAGCTAACGGCGTTTCGGCAAGGCTTCTGCCTTACCAATTTGAGCACTGCATCATTGATCTGCGGAGCTCTGGCGGTGTCCACATTGATTTGGCTCGGCATTTGGGCGGTGCTGTAGATGTCGGCGGTTCTGGAAATTCGCAACCTTGCACTTGGATATCCTGAGCTGACCCTGTTTCGGGGATTGTCGCTGGATGTGGAGCGAGGTTCTACACTGGCGATTTTGGGTGCGAACGGCTCTGGCAAAAGTACTTTCGTGAAGATGCTACTTGGGTTGATGGCTCCGCTCTCAGGCAAGCTTAGCTGGCCAGATGGACCTCTAAAAGAGATCGGCTATCTCGCGCAAATGACCGAGTTTGATCGCCGCTTTCCGCTGCGGGTGCGTGATTTGGTGGCAATGGGGGCCTGGAAAGGCTTTGGCCTTGGCGGTCGTCTGGATCGCGAGACGAGTGCCAAAGTTTCATCAGCCATGGACGCAGCGGGCGTGCTCGATATCGCGGATCGATCTTTGCACACACTGTCCGGAGGCCAATTGCAGCGTGCCTTATTCGCGCGCGTGATCATGCAAGACGCTCCTCTCATTCTGCTCGATGAACCCTTTGCGGCTGTGGACCAGACTACTGAAGCGCATCTGTTGTCGCTCATTGACCGCTGGCGGGACGAAGGCCGCGCCGTTGTTTTGGTCGTCCATGATCTCTCTTCGGTTCTCGATCATTGCGACAACGCATTGCTGCTGGGAAATGGCGAAGCCTGTCATGGTTCAGTCGATATCATCCTGACGCCCGAACGCCTTGTGGCGCAGAACTACCTCTCCAAAAGCCAAGCATCTTGGATGTTCCGCGCCTCTCGCGAGGAAGCCACGCATGTTTGAGCTTTTTGCAGAGATGTGGAGATTCGCTTTCATGCAACGCGCATTCGTTGCGACCACTGTTCTGTCGGCCTCCGTTGCTCCCATTGGCGCATTTCTGGTATTGCGCAGGCTTTCACTGGCTGGGGAAGCCATGGCGCACGCTATCACTCCGGGTGTTGTGATCGGGTTTGTGGTTGCGGGATTGTCTGTAACGTCACTTCTCGTGGGCGGCCTTGTGGCCGGGGTTGTCGCTGCTGCTTTGACGGCATTACTTGCCCGCAAGACGATCCTGCGAAGTGACGCGAGCCTCGCGTCCATTTATCTGATCGCCTTGGCCGCAGGCATTTTCATCCTTTCCGCCGCAGGATCAGCCGTTCCGCTCAAGAGTTTCCTGTTTGGGTCAGTCCTCGGCATCGATGACGCATCCATGATGTTGGTCGGGGGTGTGGCAACGGTTACACTCGTGTCTTTTGCCGTTCTCCTACGCCCCTTGATCATCAGTACGTGCGACCCGACCTTTTTTGAGGCACAGACCAAACGGCCTTGGTTGATCGAGCAGGCATTCATGCTGCTTCTCGTTCTGAACTTGATTGCCGCGTTTAAAACACTCGGCACACTGATGGCAGTCGGTCTGATGATCTTACCCGCAACGTCAGCACGTTATTGGGCGAGCACAATCACTGGCCAGCTTGGTCTGACCTTCTTCTTCGCGCTTGCAAGCTGCTGGGTCGGCTTGACTCTTTCGTATCTCTTTCCGGAAACGCCCTCTGGCCCCGCAATCGTGCTTACTGCTGGTGGGTTTTTCCTGATTTCGGTCCTTTTGGGACCGCTCGGTTTTGGGGGACGGTGGCGCAAACCATCCCATCAGTCTTCTGGCCAAACATCAACAACCCTTGCGCAGACATCAAACAAAGAGAGACCTCAATGAAACTCAAAACCACGTTAGTCACCGGGCTTTTTGCCGCTTTTGCGGCTTTCCCAGCATTTGCGGACGACATGAAGGTTGTCGCCAGCTTCTCGATCCTTGCCGACATGGTCGAGCAAGTCGTGGGCGATCACGCCGAAGTCACAACGATTGTTGGACCCGATGCGGACGCGCATGTTTACCAGCCCTCCGTTGCCGACGCGCGCGCAGTGGCGGAAGCCGATGTCATCTTTGTCAACGGCATGGGCTTTGAGACTTGGTCGGACACGTTGATCGCAGAATCCGGCACTGACGGTACCGTCTATGTCGCAACTGAGGGTGTGACACCCGTGCTCGTTGACGGCGAGATCGACCCTCACGCCTGGAATGCACTGACCAATGGGGTTGTCTACGTACAGAACATCGCTGACGCCATGTCGGAAGCGATGCCGGATCACGCGACGGAGTTTCAGGCGAACGCGGCGTCCTATATCTCGACACTATACGCGCTGCACGCTGACACGCTGCAACGCCTCGCAGCACTCCCTGAGGATCGTCGGACAGTTGTCACGGCCCATGATGCGTTCGGGTATTTGGCAGACGCCTATGGCATGAACTTCATTGCGCCAATTGGGATCGACACAGAAGCCGAGCCGTCTGCGCAAGAACTCGCATCCTTGATCACGCAAATCCGCGAAGATGGTGTTGCGGCACTCTTCGTGGAAAACATCACCAGCCCCGCCCTTGTCCAGCAAATCGCGGATGAAACCGGCCTGAAAATCGGTGGGCAGCTGTTCTCCGATGCGCTGTCTGAGCGTGGTGGACCGGCCACCAGCTACCTTGCCATGTTTGAACACAACCTGGGCCAATTGTTGGCTGCACTAGAAAGCAGCTAAGGATGAGAAAGTTTGGGGCATCCATCTCGGGTGCCCTAATTGACCGACCATTATCTCCACTTGATATCTGGGCTTCAGCGACCAGCTTTGAGCGCCTCCTATCCCTGTAGAGCAGTCATACGTGAGCCTCCGCCGAAAGTCAGCATCGTCCCGCATCGCGAGCGTTCCAGCAAGTAGATTCAAACAGCCGCTTCCACCGCAACACAACTTTCTTGTTCAGTGTGTTCGGCCAAGCTCTATGAAGAGCGCAATGCGCTTCCATCTACGCAGCAAGAATGCTCAATCCTTATTGAATTCGTCAGCGTCGGGAATCCCAATCACGACCACATCCTGTCTCTTGCCATTAAACCAAAGCGGCTGTTTGACGCCGTCTTCCCAAATGTAAAGTAGACCGACCGTCTCACCAGACGTGACCTCGACTATGCGGTCAGTTGCAGAAGCCTCGTTGTCTTCGTCATCCTGCATACCATTTCCCAAAATCGAAACGTGCTCAGAAATGTCGCCCACAGTTCTGGTGGCGACGCGCGGTACGGTTTGTCCTATTGAAGATTGACGTCTGTCACAGCGTCCAAGCGGAAAAGTTATGGCAAATGGATGCAGTAACTCGAGCTGAAGGTGTCTTCGAACGCCGTCTCTCATGTCGCGACCTCCTTCCAAGTCACCCTGCGCCAAACCGGGCGCAGTCGTGAACCCGCATCTTCTAACGGATTTCATTATTACAATTTCAACCAGAGCGTGACCATAGAAATCTAGTCGAGACTATATGTCCAAGCGATCCTGAGCGGGATCATGCCCGGATAAAGCAAGCGCCTCCCACAAATAAGCAATCTCCCTTGCCAATTTTCGTTGGCTCGTGCAATATTATAATATTGAGTTTTCTCTGTGGGTGATCGATGCCTAACCTGATCTCACGTGCACGTGTTGCTACTCTGGCGGGTATGCTGAGCCTGGGAGCCGGACTCCAACCGGCGGCGGCACAGACCTACCAGATCGACTGTGCCATTCTGCTTTGCCTTTCGGGCGGGTGGCCCGCCTCGACACCCTGTGCGCGTGCACGCGCGGAGTTCATCCGACGCATCACTCCGTGGCCAGTAGAGCCTCCTCTTCAAATCTGGCGTTGCCCGATGGGCGCAAGTCTTACGGCCCCGGATCCTAATACGTCCCTGCCCCGGCTTTGGGACATTCTGGCGCCCAATACCTTACGCAGGAACCAATCTATTACTCCGGACACAGGCGAATTCAGACCTCCCATGGTGCAGACTGCCATGTATCACTCAGACGGTTCATCTTCGGCGCGTTTACCCGATGGATTCAGTCTGATCCTTGCTCAAGCTACTGCTGGCGCCGACATCGACATCAGCGGTCCGGAATTCAACTTCGTGCGCTCGATCCGCGTCTACAATGTCACCTACGCCAGCCAGCGCGAGAGCGGACGCGACGGAGATTGCAACCGCTCCTTCTCCATGCGGATCGGCACCTATGGCACCCAAGGTGACTTCCGTTGGACACGTGGCGCCAGTCCCAGCCAGTTGCCTGAGGCCCATGTGGGGCTCGAGCGCTATGGCGAACACTGTCCCGGTATTTTCCACCGGTCCGTGTTTGTGGACTGGCGCGATTACGACGGAAACTATGGCTTCGAGCAGGTGTACTACTGACGCCTCTTGTGGCCAACTATAGAGCGTACCGCAATATATTGAAAATTCGGTACATCAGGAACACAAAACTCGGTATAACGGGAACAAGAGAGATTCGGTACTTCAGGAACAATCGTGTCAGAAAAACAGGTAGACCTCTTCTTGGACCAGCTCGCTGACGCCCCGGTCAAAGACGAGCGTGCCCTGATGGAGTTCCCGTTTTTCTCCCTTCAGAAGCGCCCGCGGATGACCCCCTTCGTCTTTGACGATGGCACGGTGAAGATCGAGATCCAACCGGGGCACAAGGGCATCGCGACGATCTGGGACAAGGATATCCTGATCTATCTCACATCGCTTGTGAACGAGCGGATCGAGCACGGACAGTTCGACGCGGACGCTCCGGTCAGCGTCCAAGACCGCACGATCAAGTTCTCCGCCTACGATTTCCTAAAGGTAACGGGACGCAGTTCCGGCAAACGCGCCTATGAGCTCTTCCTCGACGCGCTGGATCGGCTGCGCTCCACCAACATCCTGACCAACATCACGGCCGGCGATGAGCGCGAGCGGCGCGGCTTCGGCTGGATCGAGGACTGGCGCGTGATCGAACGGACCAATCGCAACGGGCAGCGCGTCATGGGGGCTGTCGAAGTCACGATGAACCGCTGGATGTTCAACGCCATCGTCAAGGACCGCCGGGTCCTGACGATCAACCGGGACTACTTCCGCCTCTCAAAAGGTCTTGAACGCCGTCTCTACGAGCTGGCTCGTAAGCATGTCGGTCGTCAGCCGGAATGGTATATCGGGATCAAGCGCCTGGCCGAAAAGTGCGGGTCGATCGATACCGAACGTAAGTTCAAGTTCCGGATCAACGAGATCTGTGAAGCCGGCACCATTCCCGATTACCATGTCGAGATCGTTGATCCTGCTGAAGTGTCAACCCCATTCAAAACGAAGGGAAAACAGGCACTTGTGCGGTTTCAGCCAAAATTTGACGACCTCACTGTTCCCGATGTACCGAATCTGTCGGACCTGACCGTCTCCCACTCCGTTCTGACCGAGATCAAGCACGCCAATCCGGAATATGACATCCAGTACATCTTCGATGCCTGGCGGGAATGGGCGGCAAAGAAGGACGATCCCGTGAAAAGCGCCAACGCCGCCTTCCGCGCCTTCGCCAAGAAGTACATCGAGGCCAACCCGATCTGGTGACTCGGTACAACGGGAACATACTTTCGGTACATCAGGAACACCCGACTCGGTACAACAGGAACACATCCTCGGTATATCGGGAACGCGTCCTCGGTACATCAGGAACGCAGATTGACACCAGAAGACTGATTTCCCTGAGTCTTTTCAGTGCCCTAACCACATAACAAACCTAACTAAATTTCTAACAGAAATAACCAAAGCGGGAGGGACCTCTGAAGGCAGCTCCCTATGACATCCCTCGAATTGCTAAGAAACTGGTGCTTGACGCGACCGTTGGCGCCCAAAAACCCACCTTGATGCTGTTTTGATCGGCCCTTCCGCATTTTTTGACGTTGGGCAAGACCCAAACTGGTCGCGTCAGAGGCCCCACCTGATGTTCCCGATATACCGAATCGCCTTGTTTCCAAGGATGAGGCGCAGAATGCGTAGACTCTTCCCGGTCCCCTTGGGGTTCGCGCAAGCGCGATACGCCGCTGCGGGGGCGTTGCTTTAGAACCCGCTGGGTTCTCGCGCAGGCAACCCAAATAGACAGGACCCGTGTCCTCGCGCCCCAGGCGCTGCGGGCCGCGCCACGTCCCATCGATTGGGGTGTGCCTTTGCTCACTCCGGCACTTCGCCAGTGGGTCAGGTTTTAGAGACGACGCCCCTCGGGGGCTGCTCTCAAAACCAGACACTAAGGAGCAAGCCAATGAGCGCCACACCTGAGACCGCAACACCAGAAGCCATCAAGATCGCAAAACAAAACGACCGGTTCCGGACAACGTGGGGCGCGGACTTCGCCGTGCCCGGCCAGATCGTGATGACGCGCGGTGTGGCTGACCTCTCGCCTGCCGTGAAAGCAATCATCATGGCACGCGTTCAAGGCTTCGACAGCTTCACCGAGGACAACGATCCCTACGGCGATCACAGTTTCGGGGCCTTCGATGTCGAGATGGCGGGCGACAGCTATCGCATCTTCTGGAAGATCGATCTTTACGACACCGACTATGCCATGGGCAGCGACGATCCGACGAACCTCAGCGTGACCCGCCGCGTCCTGACGATCCTTCACGCCTCCGAATACTGATCCGCCTGACCAACACCGGAACAGGCACCCAACACCCTCAGGAAAGGAGGTGATCCACCCCGTTTGAAACGGCGTGCGGCGAGCACATGCTCCCTGCCCCGCCACACCCAACATCAATCGAAATCAAAGGACAAAGACATGACCAATCAATCAACCATCCCGAACGACGCCGCGATCCTCTACGCATCGCTCGAGCAGCTCTACCTACATGACCTCAACCCTCGCCAACTCTTGGCGAGGG
>JBCBGJ010000083.1:0-8879 GCA_038526925.1 Pseudomonadota bacterium | reverse complement strand
GTTTTTGTTGACTTATTATAGGTTTCTCTGGCGTGTGCGCAGCAAAAAGGCGGGCCATTTGAGCCCGCCTTCGAAAGTACATTTGACGAATATTCGCGGCTTAGAATTCAGTGCTCAGGGTAATCCCGATCTGTGACCCACGACGAAGGGTTCCGACGAAATTCCGTTTGAAGCTATCGCCGCCATCCGCATAACGAAGAACCAATGGTGAGGAATCTTCGTCAGTGAGGTTGCGGCCCCAGAGCCGGAGCGTGTGCTGACCATTGGTAACCCCAATTCGAGCGCCAACGAGTGTAGCATCACCTGTCTCTGCCTGATTGTGGACTTGAGAAAACTTGCTGGATTCGTAAGAGACGTTCGCACCCGCAAAGAAGTCCCAATCGCCGACACCTGATGGTCCGCGATAGTCGAGATCGAAGAAGACTTGGTGTTCTGCTGTCCGCGGAATCTCTCTGCCGACGATCGACCCAAATGCATTCTGCAAGCAATCGGATGATGGGTCGGATGGATCTGCGAAAATCTCACAACCGACAGACCCGTTCACTAGACCATCATCAAGTGTATCCAACAGAACGCCTTCGTTCTGATCTCTCCCAGCTGTAAACTCCGTGTCGGTCCAAGCGTAGTTCAGAGTGGCGGTCAATCCCTCGAAAGCGTCTGGCGTCAGACGGAATTCCGCTTCAAGACCCAAGATTTCAGCATCACCGGCATTCACTGTGGCTGATGTTGTGTTGGTGTCGTTAACGCGAACGTTTTGCGTCAGCTGATACCCTTCCACCTCATTGAAGAAGCCGGCCAGGTTTGCAGTGAGCTGACCGCCAAAGAATGTGTTCTTCGATCCGATTTCGATGGAGGAAACCTCTTCCTCATCGAAGGTTCCAAGTCCAGCTTCCTGCGCCTGATTGGAATTAAACCCGCCAGGCTTTTGCCCCTCTGCATATACAGCATAGAGCAGATTGTTTGGCGTAACCTGCCAATCGACCGTGGCGCGCGGCGCGAAGTTGTCGAAGCTCGCATCTTGGACCGGATCACCTGGCGCGGTGCGGGTAATATCTTCTTCCGCATAGCGCCCCTCAAGGGTGACCGACACCGTTTCGGAAACGTCGTATGAGACCAAGCCAAAGATCGCGCGGTTCTCGATATCAAACGTGCTCATGCCATTTGGAACAGAGATGATGGGCGACCCAAGGGGTACGATCGCGACACAGGTTGGGTTAAACCCACAAATGACTTCCTGTGAGGCAAGTTCTGCTGCAAAATTTGCATTTGCGGTAAGTTGGGCGCCAGACGGGAGCGTCCGTGCATCGCGGTTTTCTTCCTCTCCATCCAAATAGTAAGCGCCGATCAGGGCCCGGAAATTGTCGCCCTCATAATTCAAACGAAGCTCTTGAGAAATTTCCTCTTCTTCGCTCGCATTCGCAAACGTGAAATCCGCGATGCTGGTCGGATAGCCATACACTGCCAAGAACGGCGCGAAGCTGATAACATTGATCGGGAAACCGCCAGGGACAAAGTTGGTTGCCTGGAACCGTGTCGGCGAATAGTCGCCATCGGTTTGTTGGTTCACTTCACGTTCGTTCAAACCAGTAATCGAGGTGACGGACCAACGTTCATTTAGGTCGCCATTGATGGCCAGGCTAAACTGCGTGTTCTCAATCTCAGTTCCTGCCTCAGGCCCAACTTGCAGACGATAGTCGGTGTTAATGTCACGCGGCTCAACAACGCCGCAGAAGTATCGTCCCTGACCACCGTAAAGAGCGCCATCATCGAAGAAACAATTATTCTCGTCCGCGGTTGTTGCGAAGAGCGCGGGCTGTCCGTCTTTACTCTTAGAGTGATACCCTCGAAGACGGACATCCCAATCCGAGTTAGGGGTGAAATAAAGAACACCCGAGATGGAATCCGTGGTTTCTTGTCCGACAGGTAAACCATCGAAAACATTATCGAACTCACCATCGTAATTGTAGTGTCGGGCGTTGATGCCAAAAGCGAGGTAATCATTGATTGCGCCGCTCAATCCCAGGCTAAGATCTTGCTGACCGTGCTGTGCGAGATCGACGCTTGCTCGCGCGGTGAGCTCATCGCTCGGTGTCCGCGTGATGATATTGATCGCACCAGAATAAGTGTTTCGACCATAGAGCGCACTTTGCGGGCCTTTAACGACCTCAATCCGCTCAATGTCATTGAGATCATAGTCCGTAATAGCGCCAGATATTCTGACACCGTCAATGAAGTATGAAACCCCGGAAGCGCCAAGGATATTCGCTTGTCCGCGGATGACTGGACGATTTGAATCCCGTCCAAATTCGTTGTCGAAGGAAAGGCCTGGCGTCAGTTTAGAGATGTCTGCGAGGTCCGTGAGCGATAGATTATCGATCAGGTCGGCAGTCACAACGGAGACGGCGACCGGCGCCTCTTGGAGCGTTTCTTCGGTCTTCCGAGCGGTAACCGTAATTACGTCTTGGCGGGCTTCAGCCTCGTCCTCGACCGCGTCTTGAGCTAGCGCTGGCGCGCCATATGCGGACATCGCGACCGCTGCTGCACCAACTAAGAGAAGTGATTTAGACATTTAAGCCTCCCCGCTGCGTCATCGTGTTCGTCGACACGATTGACAAATGATATATCTTTTGTCCTCAACACTCGTCTAAGATCGATTTTTTGCTTTGACCAGCCCATGATCGGTTTTTGTCCAAACCACGTGTCGAAAAAAACACACACCGTAGAAAGGACCACCTGAATGCCGGATGGAATGACCTCAAACGAACTGAAAAAAATCATGCCCCTGCTGGCGCGTCACGAAGGCGTGTGGGAAGGGACCTACCGTTTTTACGACGTGTCAGGACAACTCATCGATGAACATGAATCGCGTTTGATTTGCCGGTTTCCAGAAGCCGGTCACCCTTATCACCAAACGAATTATTATCGTTGGTCAGACGGTAAGCGCGAGACGCGCGACTTCCCCGCTATGGTGGAGAATGGCCGACTGAAATGGGACAATGAATTCATCAACGGATGGGCATGCGATGTCGCCCTCGATGACTTCAATCGCACGACGATGCTGAATTGGACCCGCACGGGAGAGCCCGACCTCTACCTATATGAGATGATTCAACTTTCAGACGACGGGCAATCTCGCGCGCGCGTCTGGCAGTGGTTTAAGGCCGACCGACTGTTCCAGCGCACGCTGGTAGACGAAACGTTTGTGACCACGGATTGGCAATCCTACGAAGGTAAAGAATTTTAAAAAAAGAGGCCGGGAGAAATTCCCGGCCTTTTAGTTTGGAGGTTGGCTCTATCTATTCAGAGCCACGATCGGGTGCCGTGATCGATCCATCGACAATGCCTTTATAGTATTTCCAGCTTGTCATATTTGCGCGTGGATCACCGGAGGGCGGCGGACTTGTATACTCAGGGTAATGAGTCGCGATCTCGGCTTTCATGGTTTCAGAAAGTTGGTCGAAATTCTCGAGCTTGTAACCGGCGGTGTGCATGTAGAGCATGCCCTGGCGACCGTTCATTTCCATCCAAGGAAGCCAGTCAGCCATACGCGCCCAACCAACCGTAATCTTCGCAGAGTCCGTATTTGGGTCGAGCAAGTCATCTGTGCGACCAAAGAAGTTGAACATCTCCGTGGCGTGGTATGTTCCGCCGACTTCTTTTTGGAACTTCCCACCCAATGGGTTCGGATACCAAAGCGGCACGGTGCTGCGCATCCACCAGGTACCATCCTCGCCAATTTCTCCGCCCCACTTCAAAGGAGACCCATCTCGGCCCGTTTCATACATTTTGAAGTTCACGGGGTCGTTGGCGACATGCAGCACGTCCAGTGTTGCGCCCGTCCAAGGGTTTTCCCATGTCGACAAGACTTCGCCCGTTTCAGGATCTTTGTAGAGTAAGATTTCGCGTGAAACTAAGTGAAGGCCCGTGCCTTTCTCATCATCCTGAATTGTTGAACAGGCCCGAATGTTCATACCCTCAACGTCAAAGATATGACGGTCCCGCTCCCCAGTCACGCGCGACAGGGCGATGCCGTGCCACCAATAGACTTCTGGTTTGTCGTCGACCGTCGAGCACATGACTTTGCGCATAATCGTCAGTGAGTCTGCCGCATCGGTTGGATCCAGCTGCGCGCCCTCTTGCGCTTGGCTGATCGTTGCACATGCCGCGAGCGCGCCGATCGAAGCGCCTAGTGCAGCAATCTTTGAAATCAATTTCATGGGTTCCACCTCCAAATGATATATCATTTAAGGTGGCACGGTTAATCTGCCTCGCCAAGC
This sequence comes from Pseudomonadota bacterium, assembly GCA_038526925.1. Lineage (GTDB taxonomy): Bacteria > Pseudomonadota > Alphaproteobacteria > Caulobacterales > Hyphomonadaceae > Henriciella. The sequence goes on along the minus strand of JBCBGJ010000083.1, from coordinate 4,602 downwards.
CCCAATTCGCCTGTAGCGCGAGATTTTCTGACTATCCCTACCAACGTCATGGCGACGCTCGCGCCGATCCATGGAGCAATTGTCTTCCACATGGCGCCCGGGCCAGAGCCAATCCAACCGAGCTCATAAGCCACTGCTAACCCGAAACCAGAGAGCATTGCCGTCAACACGCATGGACCATCGAGTTTGAACCCCAAAGTTCGAGCAGCAACCACCGGGCCGAAAGCTGCGCCTAAGGCAACCCAAGCAAACAGAATACGTTGAAAAATACTCGATGGCGCAAGGAACGTCAGGAGGACCGCAGCTATACAAACACCGATTATGGCAAGGCGCGATACCAAAACCTCGCGCCCGCCCAGTGCTTTCCCTAATCCCAAATCATGCGAGACCGCGCCGCCGGCCACCAAGAGCTGGGAGTCCACTGTCGACATAATCGCCGAAAGCGTCGCTGCCGCTACAATCCCTGCTAGAGCCCCCGGCAAAAGATCATCTGCGAGCGTGAAGAACACGCCCTCAGCAGGAGCTTCCGCGCCAAGGACCGCGCGAGCCGAAAGGCCGAGAACAGCCATTCCCGCAAATACCAAACTCGCCCAGCCCATCGCCACCAACGCGCCTTTTACGCGAGAAGAGCGGTCTTTTGTGGCCATGATCCAAGCAATCAGATGAGGCTGACCAAGCGCGCCGAACCCCGTCGCGCTGATACCGAGAACAAAGCCCAAGGCTGCAAATCCAGAACGCGCCCCGAATGGAGCGCCATACGCTTCGCTCGCCGACTCCATAGCGCTTTGGATGCCAGAGACGCCTCCCGCCTCTATAAACGCAAGCAAGGGTAATGTGATGGCAACAAGCGCCATCAATAGTCCCTGGATAGTGTCGGTAATTGATACCGCCATAAACCCACCCAAGAAAACATAGGCCAGAATAATGATCGCGCCGATCAACACGCCCGGCGCAAAGCCTGTGGCGAAGAGGTCATTGATGGCAATACCAGCGCCTTGGAACTGACCTGCCACATAGAATGAGAAACAAATGGCAATCAGGACGGACGCGACAATTCGAATGACGCGCGCTAGTTTTGCGCTCGAATACTGCGTCATGAATTCCGTTAGCGTGAGCTGTTGTCCCTCACGGCTCGCGGACTGAAGCAAAGGTCCAGCCCATAGCCATACGGCTGCGTATCCCGCGATGATACCTGGCACCATCCAAAGTGCGGATGGTCCTGCGATATAAACAAAGCCAGAAAAACCAAGCAGCACCCATGCACTTGAACTTGAAGCGGCGTAAGCAAGTCCCGCCACCCATGGCCCAAGGTTTCGGCCACCAAGCAGAAAGTCTTCTTGAGATTTTGCGCGGCGCGCAGCCCAAAGCCCAATTCCGAACAGCACGCCGGAATAAATCACCAAGGTGATGAGTGCAGATGGGTTTTGCAAAGCCAGCCCCTTATGACGTTCTATTCGGCGGCGACGGGCACCGGCGCGCCTTTGTATCCAAGCGGCAAACCCGCTCTTGGGGTAAAGCCATATAGCTCTTCATCCGGTAGGGCCATCTGTACCAAATCACGTGTCGCCATGAGTGCATCCAGATCGATCCCGGTATCAATGCCCATCGACTCAAACATGAAGACCAGGTCCTCCGTAACAACATTACCGCTTGCGCCAGGGGCTGTCGGACATCCCCCTAAACCACCAAGCGAACTGTCAAAGGTCGTGATGCCCTCTTCGTAGGCCGCAAGAATGTTTGCCAAGCCAAGGCCGCGCGTATTGTGAAGGTGCACTCCGGTTAGGTTCTCGGCTCCGACGACGCTGCGTACAGCGCGGATTAAATGTTTCATCGAGACAGGGTCTCCATATCCGGTCGTGTCTGACAGACCGACCTCATCACAGCCCGCCGCCATAAGTCGCTCCGCGGACCGCAGGATCACTGCCTCATCAATCGGACCTTCGAGGGTGCAGCCAAAGGCTGTTGAGAGAGATCCTTCAAAGTGCGGCCGCTCATCTTCCGGGAGTTCACTAATCAGGTTAGCAATTGCTTTCGCTTCGTCGATGACTTGGTCATGCGTGCGACGAATATTGCGCAGCGAATGGGTTTCGCTCACGGAGAGGGGCAGCGTGATTTTATGAGCGCCCGCCTCCACAGCCAATTGCGCTCCTTTCAGGTTCGGCACCAGCACAGCCACCTCTAAACCAGGAATCTCAACCGAATGCCGTACAATTTCGCCGGTGTCCGCCATTTGCGGAAGCAGTTTAGGAGACACAAAAGACCCAACCTCGATTTCTTTCACGCCCGAGGCCGCCAGCGCAGATATCCAAGCCTTCTTTTGCTCCGTTGGCATAATCGCCTTGCAGTTCTGCAAGCCGTCGCGAGGCCCGACTTCACTTATCAATACGTTTTGTGTTGTCATTTTACTTGCCTTTTGCCGCTTAAGGGCGTGACCTTTCTGCCAAATGATATATCTAATTCAATTGATATATCTATTAAAGATGTGCACGAAAGCAAAGGCTGCGTTACTTTGCCCATGGGAGAGACATATGAACAGTGAAACAGGCCTGCTGGCCGGAATCAAGGTTGTCGAGTTCACTCACATGGTCATGGGCCCTGCTGCGGGCCTCGTGCTGGCTGATTTGGGCGCCGATGTGACTAAAGTGGAGCCGGTAGGAGGTGACAAAACCCGGCGTCTGCGCGGATCTGGAGCCGGTTACTTCGCGATGTACAACCGCAACAAAAAGAGCTTAGCCATTGATCTAAAGTCCCCTGAGGGCAAAGAGATCGCGCTCAAACTCATCGACGACGCAGATGTATTCATCGAGAATTTTCGGCCCGGCGCGCTTGATAAGCTCGGATTCGACTATGACAGTCTCTCAGCGCGCAATCCAAAACTGATTTATTGCTCCGAAAAAGGGTTCCTCGACGGCCCCTACTCCCACCGTACAGCGCTGGACGAAGTCGCCCAGATGATGGGAGGCCTCGCCTATATGACAGGTCCGCCCGGACGCCCGCTCCGTGCGGGAAGTAGCGTTATCGACGTGACCGGCGGCATGTTCGGCGCGATCGCTGTATTAGCGGCCCTTCAAGATCGTACGCGGACAGGCAAAGGCCGCCATGTCAGCGCTTCATTGTATGAAACCACCGTCTTCCTTGTTGGTCAGCACATGGCGCAATACGCGGTCACCGGGACCCCAGCCGCTCCAATGCCAGCGCGGGTATCTGCGTGGGCGGTGTATGATGTTTTCGATGTGAAGAACGAAGAAAAAGTCTTTATCGGCGTTGTCTCGGATTCTCAATGGCGAGCCTTTTGTGAGGCTTTTGGACTGAACGATTGGGCCAGTGATTCATCGCTCTCCGCGAACAATGATCGCGTCGCACGCCGGGATGAAATCATTCCGGTATTGAAAGACCTGTTCAGTACCTTTACGAAAGACGAGTTGATGGCGAAACTCGAGACGACGGGTTTGCCATTCGCGCCGATCCAGAAGCCTGAGGATTTATCCTCCGATCCGCATCTGCTGGAAAGCGGCGGCCTTCTCGATATGACCATTCCGGAAGGGGGGGGAATTTCGCTGCCGGCGATGCCCATCGCCATCGACGGTGCGCGTCCCGGCCTTTCGATCAATCCACCCGAAGTTGGTGAACACTCCGAAGAGGTCCTACGTAGTATAGGTGTCTCTGAGGCTGACATCTCTCGGATGATCGAGCGTGGACTGGTGGACTCTCATGCGGCAAAGCATGCCCCTCAGGCCGCTGAATAGACCCAAGGGCGCCGCTGAGTATCTTTCTCAAAAAAAGCTTCTATTGCAGATCGATTGGTCATCGTAAGAGCAATAGGGTCTAAGCCCTCAATCAAGAGCCGTTTTGCGAATTCGCCGATCTCGAAAGGCATCGAAGCCTGCGACTGCTCGTGCGTGACGATTTGTTTGCCGAGATCAACCGCTAGGACGATTGGTGCGCCTAACTCAGCCAGCTTAGCCACAGCGACTGCATCCAGGGTGATGGGCAGCACGCCGTTTCGAATGCAATTGCCATGAAAGATCTCGCCAAAACTCTTTGCGATAATCACCCGGAACCCAAACTCTTGAAGCGCCCAAACAGCATGCTCGCGGGATGAACCGCACCCAAAATTTTCGCCGGCGATTAATATAGACGCGGACTGTTCCGCCTCTTGATTAAGAACAAAATCAAGGTTGGGCGTACGTGTTTCAACGTTTGAGTATCGCCACCCGGCGAACAGGCCCTGCGCCAATCCGCTGCGACTGACCGTTTTCATTTCTCGAGAGGGAATGATCTGATCGGTATCAACGTTATCGCGCATAATGACAGCAGCAATGCGCGATGTGTTTCTACGCTGGAGGTGAAACCTTCTCACCGGGGGCGAGGGTTGTCTCCTCAACCAATCGGAATTTTGAGGGGCGTCAGGGACCGGGTGTCCGCACGCATATCACGAGCCCTGCTGTTGTCGCGGCTTGCGCTGTGGCCGGTAAAATATGTGCGCCCGCGGATTTGACGGTGCTGGAAGAGGTGGTGGCCTGATGCCGACATCTCTCGGATGATCGAGCGTGGACTGGTGGACTCTCATGCGGCAAAGCATGCCCCTCAGGCCGCTGAATA